>JAPUJA010000016.1 GCA_027296525.1 Pseudomonadota bacterium
CGTCAATCATCACAAATCTCAAGACCCCCAACCGCATGCCTATCCTTCATGGGCTGCGACGTCGCACCTCGCGCTGGCTGCCTCGGAGCCGGAACTTCGTGACGGCTCGCTGGGCAAGCAGCCCCTGCTGATTCCCGGCAGGCTTTGGGGAGTTGCGGGGATAACGCCGTCTCGAGGGCTCTTTTCTTTCCCGGAACTGCAAACAGTTTGGATTGCCGCCTCACGGTTCGTGAAAAAGGAGTTCGGACATGCTTTCGGAAGCTTTTTTGTGGGCGACGCGAAAATCGCCAAGCGCGCGACGTTATATGTGGAGCGCCTTTTATCAATCGGTCGCGCATCGTTTTTCGGATTTCGATTGGTGGCACTTCATGAACTACGGCTACGCGGATCTGGCCGGGGATCGGGCGCCGATCGCCCTTAGAAACGAAGACGAGGATGAAAGATATTGCATACAGCTCTATGACCATGTCGCGAGCGCCGCCGATCTCAGAAATCGCGACGTTCTCGAGGTGGGGTGTGGGCGCGGCGGGGGTGCATCCTACATCGCGCGCTATCTCCATCCGAAGAGCATGGTGGGTGTCGATATTGCCGGCAGCGCCATCCAATTCTGCCGGCGCGCTCATCGAAGCGAGGGCTTGCGCTTCTTAAAGGGGGACGCCGAGAACCTCCCATTTGCGGATCAGAGCTTCGATGTCGTCATCAATATCGAGTCGTCTTTCTGCTATGGCGACATGGCGAGGTTCCTTTCCGAGGTTGGGCGCGTCCTCCGGCCGGGTGGCTCCTTCCTCCTCGCCGATCTCCGTCTGGCCCATGAGGTCGAGGGCTTGCTCGCCGATCTGAGGGCCTCGCCGCTCGAAATTCTGGAGACAAAAGACATCACGGCAGAGGTCGGCCACGCCCTCGCGTTCGACCACGAGCGCCGGGTCAAAGGTATGAATGGAAAAATCCCCTTCCTTCTTCGAGGAGTCGTGAACACCTTCGCCGGTGTGCAGGGAACGCGCATCCCGAACCTTCTCTCGAGCGGAGAACTCGTCTATCTCAATGTCGTCCTCAGGAAGAGCCCCGGGCGCGAGGAAGAGGCGCAACCGCCCGATGACGCCTGTCGGTCGCTCCCCTGGGAAGGGCGCAACGTTCCGGCGGCGTTCGCTCAGGGGGAAGCACGCTCAGCGACCGCGTGCTCGCCTTTCTTTTTCTGACCCCGGGGGCTCGGCAAGGTCGATGGGGTCGGCGTCTTGCGCGAGGACCACTCCGAAAGACACCTGCGGCCTCGGCCATTCGACGCTCCTGAAATCCGGATCGTTTGGCGTGTGAAAATCCCTTAGAGTCGACCCGAAACGTCCGTGTTTGACCCGACGGGTGGGAAATGGCCGCGCGTCCGCTCGATGCCGGGAAGCTCCCGGCGGCGCTCCTCCGCGAGCTTCTGGCGGGCGCCGCTCCGCCGCCGCCTGAGATATTGTTGCCGCCTCGGATCGGCGAGGATGCCGGCGTCGTCGAGGTCACGGGCGGCGCCCTCATCGTCGCGAGCGATCCGGTCACGCTCACGGGCCACGGCGTCGGCGCCCACGCGGTCGTCGTCAACGCCAACGACGTCGCCGTCATGGGCGCGCGCCCGCGCTGGTTCCTCGCCACCGTGCTTCTTCCCCTCGCGACCGGGGAAGAGGACGTTCGCCGGCTGTTCGCGGAGATGCATGGGGCGCTCGAACGGCTCGACATCGCGTTGCTCGGTGGACACACCGAGGTTACCGGCGCCGTGACCCAGCCCGTGGTCGTGGGTCAGATGCTGGGCCTGCGCGAGGACGGCCGGTTCGTCGTGACCGGCGGCGTGGGGCCGGGCGATGTCGTCCTTCAGATCGGCCCGGCGCCCGTGGAGGGCGCTGCGGTTCTCGCCCTTGAGGCGGCCGAGCGGCTGGGCGGCGTTTCGCCCGCTCCCTGCATATCCGTGGTGGCGCCCGCGCTTCGTGCGGCGGCGCTGGGGGCGAAGGCGCTCCACGATCCGACCGAGGGCGGCCTCTCCGCAGGCTTGCATGAACTCGCCGAGGCCTCCGGCCTGAAGATCCGCCTCGAGCCTGCGGGCGCGCTCTGGTTCGAGCCGGGCCGCGCGATCTGTGCTGAGCTCGGGATCGATCCCTGGGGCGTGCTCGCCTCGGGCACGCTGCTCGCGGCCTTCGCCGAGGACAGGGCGAGCGCCGCGCGGGCCGCCCTCGAAGCCGAGGGCTATTCGCTGGTCCCGATCGGGCGGGCCGAAGACGGCACAGGCGTCGAATGGGCCGACGGCCGGGCCTTGCCGCGCTACGAGCGCGACGAGGTCATCCGCGCCCTTGGCGGCCTGTAGATCCTTGGCGGTCCTCATGGGCTTGGAGCGGATTTTCCGGGGCGGACGAGGCCCGTCCCCGACGCCGGCGACGCATGGGGAATATAAAAGCGCGTCGGTAACCGCGCGGTAGGGGCCGGACGAGTGAATTTACGCGAATATGCGGGCCATGACGGGTTGGGGCTGGCCGACCTCGTGCGGCGGAAGGAGGTCGCGCCCAAGGAGCTCGCCGGGCTTGCCCTCGAAGGGATCGAAAAGGTCAATGGCGAGCTCAATGCGGTTCTCGAGAGCTTTTCCGGTGAGGTGGCGGGTTTGCGCCTCGAGGACATCCCCGAGGGAGCGTTCCGAGGGGTGCCGTTTCTCATCAAGGATCTCGTGCTGACCCGAAAAGGCACGCGCCAGGAATCGGGCAGCGCGCTCGCGAAGGGTTTCGTCGCCGATCACGATTCCGAGCTCATGGTCCGATTCCGGCGAGCCGGACTCGTCACGCTGGGGCGCACGGCGACGCCGGAGCTCGGCCTCTCTTGCACGACCGAGTGCCGGCACACCGGGGCGGCGCACAACCCGTGGGACACCTCGCGCATGACGGGCGGCTCGAGCGGCGGCTCGGTGGCGGCGGTGGCCGCGGGCGCCGTGCCCATCGCCCATGCCAATGACGGCGGCGGGTCGATCCGCAACCCTGCCTCATGCTGCGGGCTCGTGGGCTTGAAGCCGAGCCGCGGGCGCGTGCCGGCGGGGCCCGACTATGGCGATCTGCTGAACGGGCTCGGCGTCGAGTTCGCGGTGACGCGGACGTTGCGGGACAGCGCGGCCTTGTTCGACGCGGTGCAAGGCCCGGCCCTTGGCGATCCCTATGTCGTTCCGGCGCCGGAACGGCCTTATCTCGAGGAGCTCGCGCGCGATCCGGGAAGGCTTCGCATCGCGTTCACCGGCGTGCCCTGGTCTGGCGTGCCGGTGGATGCCGAAGTCGTCGAGGCCGTCGAGCGGACGGCGGCGATCGCCGAACAGATGGGTCATGCCGTAACCGAGGCCTCGCCCGAGCTCGACTGGCCCTTCTTCATGGACGCGACCTTCGATCTGTGGTGCGCCTATGTGACGCACGCCGTGGATGCGATCGCCGGCGCGCTCGACCGGGTGCCGAGTGAGGCCAATCTTCAGCACACGATCTGGGCGTGCTATCGCTACGGACAAGGACTCTCGGCGGAGGATCTGCTTCGGACCCTCGATGCGCTCAACGTGGTGTGCCGGTCCGTCGCCCCGTTCTTTCAAGACCACGACATCCTGATGACGCCGACCTGCGCGCTCGTCCCTCAGCCTCTCGGCACCTACGACGCGGATGCGCCCGAGCTCGACGCGCGCGGCTGGAACGATCATCTCTTCTCGTTCGATCCGTTTCTCCCGCTGTTCAACGCGACCGGCCAGCCGGCAATCTCGCTTCCGCTCCATGAGAGCCGGGAGGGCTTGCCGTTGGGCGTGCAGCTCGTCGCGCGCTGTTACGACGAGGCGACGCTGTTCCGCCTCGGCGCGCGCTTGGAGGAGGCGCTTCCCTGGCGCGACCGGCGGCCGGGCGTCCATGTCGCGGCGGGCTAGGCCCTTCCGCCCGTGGTCGGGCCATGGCGGGCCCGAATATCGACGAGATCGCGAGAGCTTTACCGGCGGCGCTCGGGACGGCATGATCGTCCCGCAAGCTGGCCCGGGCGGTCGTCGCAGCCCGTGCGGCGGCTGGGAAACGATAAAAGCTTTTTCAAGGGAGTGAGACGAGCGATGGATGGGGATGCCAAGAAAATCGCACTTCGAATGATCCCATACGGGATCTATGTCTTGACCGCAGAGGATTCGAGCGGCGCTATCGCCGCCGCGACCGTGAACTGGGTGACTCAGACGGCGTTTGAGCCGCCTCTCATCGTGGTCGGCGTCAAGGCGGATTCGAA
>JAPUJA010000160.1 GCA_027296525.1 Pseudomonadota bacterium
CGAGGTGCCGGCCGCGCACGCGGAGAAGATGGCCGAGCCCTTCATCCACCGTCAGACGCTGGCGAGCGTGGTGCGTTATTCGAGTGTCGAGCTGGGTGCGCTCGAGGCCAAGATCGCCCACGCCGCCGATCAGGCGCTGGCCCTCGAGCAAACCCTCTTCGATCAGCTGGTTGCCGAGGTCGCGGCCCGGAGCGAGGACATCGCGCGGGCCGCGAAGGCCGTGGCCGAGCTCGACCTGGCGGGCGCGCTCGCGACCCTCGCGCTCGATTCTGATTACACCCGCCCGATCGTCGATGCCTCGACGGCCTTCGAGGCCACGGGCGCCCGCCATCCGGTGGTCGAGGCGATCGGCGCCCTCAAGACGGGCGCTGCCGCCGCGGGCGCCGTCAAGACGGGCGTGGGGCCTCAACCCTTCGTTCCCAACGACTGTGATCTCGGGCCGGATCAAAGGCTCTGGCTGGTGACGGGTCCGAACATGGCGGGCAAGAGCACCTTCTTGCGCCAGAACGCGCTGATCGCCGTGCTCGCCCAGATGGGCTCCTACGTCCCGGCGAAGAGCGCCCATATCGGCGTGGTCGACCGGCTCTTCAGCCGCGTGGGTGCGGCCGATGATCTCGCGCGCGGGCGCTCGACCTTCATGGTCGAGATGATCGAAACGGCCGCGATTCTGAACCAGGCGGGCCCGCGCTCGCTCGTGATCCTCGATGAGATCGGGCGGGGCACGGCGACCTTCGACGGGCTCTCGATCGCCTGGGCGAGCGTCGAGCATCTGCACGAGGTCAACCGCTGCCGCGCGCTCTTCGCGACCCATTTCCACGAGCTGACGGCGCTCAAAGAAAAGCTCGACGCGCTCGCCTGTTACACCATGCGCGTCAAGGAGTGGAAGGGCGAGGTCGTCTTCCTGCACGAGGTCGCGCCGGGCGCGGCGGATCGCTCCTACGGCATCCATGTGGCGAAGCTCGCCGGCCTGCCCCAGCCCGTGATTCAGCGCGCCGAAGAGGTCTTGAAGACCATCGAGGCGGGCGAGAGCGGCGGCGCGATCGCAAAGCTCGCCGACGACCTCCCGCTCTTCAGCGCGGTGACGAGCCCGGCCGCGAACACGCCCTCGGCGCTTGATCAGGCGCTCACCGAGCTCAACCCGGACGAGCTCACCCCCAAACAGGCGCTCGAGCTGATCTATCGCTTGAAGGCGCTTCTGCCTGAAGAAGGCTAGGGGCACCGATCCCGTCGCCGTCTTGCGGCCAAGCCGTTTTGTCCCGCCACGACCCCGTGCTAAGCAGGCGCCATGGCGCTCCTGTTCAAGAGTCATCTCGACGATCCCGAGGCTTGGCGACGCGCGCTGCTTGCGCTCGAACCCGATCTCGATTTTCGCGTCTGGCCCGAGACCGGCGCCCGGGATGAGATCGAGGCGGCCCTCGTCTGGGCGCCCGAGCCCGGCGACCTCGCGCGCTATCCGAACTTGAGGCTCATCGCCTCGCTCGGCGCGGGCGTCGATAACATCCTCTCCGATCCCGATCTGCCGGCCGAGGTACCGATCACCCGCATCATCGATCCCGACCTCACGCGCCAGATGAGCGAGTACGCGCTGACGCAAATTCTCCGCTTTCACCGCCGGATGGACGATTACGAGCGCCAGCAGAGAGCGGGCGTCTGGCGCGTGCTGGCGCAACCGCTGACGGCCGAGCGGCGCGTCGGGATTCTCGGCCTCGGCGTCTTGGGCAGCGATCTCGCGCGCAAGCTCGCCGCGCTCGGCTTCGATGTCGCCGGCTGGAGCCGCACGCCCAAGGAGATCGAGGGCATCACGGGCTTCACAGGTGAGGAGGGCCTCGAAGGCTTTCTCACAGGGACCGAGATCCTCGTCTGTCTCCTGCCGCTGACGCCGGAGACCGAAGGGATCCTCGATAAAGACCTGCTCGCCGCCTTGCCGGAAGGGGCCTATCTCGTCAACTGCGCGCGCGGCGAGCATCTCATCGAGAAGGATCTCGTGGCGGCGCTCGATGAGGGGCGCCTCGCGGGCGCGGCGCTCGACGTCTATCGCGCGGAGCCGCTCGCGCCCGATCATCCCTTCTGGGCCCACCCCAAGGTAATCGTGACGCCCCATTGCGCGAGCGTGACGACGCCCGCCTCCTCGGCCCCGCAATTTCTCGACAACCTCAAGCGCGCGCGCGCGGGCCGGGCGCCGTCGAACCTCGTCGATCCGTCGCGCGGCTATTGAGCGCCCCGCAAAACGCCTCGATCCGGGAAGGAGGCGCGGCGCGCTCGCTCGCCCCAAGGGCATCGCGCGCCTATATTCATAAGGTGGCTCCTCGCGCGCCCTGATCTTACGGGAGGAAAAGTGATGAAGAATCGCGCCGTTCTGTTCGCCGCCCTGCTCCTGCTGGGCATCTCGCCCGCGCTTGCCTCCGAATGCCCGCTCGATATGGGCAAGATCGACGCCGCGCTCGCCGGCAACCCGTCTTTGAGCGCCGCGGAGCTTGCCAAGGTCACCGAGCTCCGCAGCCAGGGCGAGGCGTCGCACAACGCCGGCGATCACGGCGGGGCGGTCGAGGCGCTCCGCGAAGCGATGGCGATCCTCGGGATCTAGCCCCTCGGGATCGAGATCCTCGGGATCGAGCTCCTCGGGATCGAGATCCTCGGCATCGAATAAACCGCAGGCCGGGCCCCTCCGCTCTTTTAGGGTCTTTTAGGGTCGTCCCGGCGTCCTGAAAGCCGGCGTCGATATCGCCCGCGCTCGATGCCGGCGAGGCCTACGTCGAAGGGCTCTTGGATTCAGGGCTCGTCTTGGGCGCCGTCCTGCAGCTGGCGGGAGAGAGCCGTATCGTCGGCGAAATCGAGGTCAGGCTTAAAGAAGCGCGCGTCTGATGATCGCTTCTCGGCCCGCCGGCGTCGGACTCAGGCACCCTTCCGCGAGATCGCTTCGCGGGGGACGTCGCCGCCGGCGGGAATGAGATCGGCGAAGACGAAGCCGTCGCGCTCGACGATTTCCCCGGCCTCGACAGGCACGGGCCTTTCGAACATCGGGCCGTCATGGCAGAAGCTGTGGAACTCGCCGCGCTCGCCACAAGGATCGACCGAGCCGGGAAGATCGGCGAGAAAGCCTCGATCGAACTCACGGCCCGCGAAGGCTGGCGCGAGGGCCTTCGGATCGATGCAGGTGATCGTCGCGCGCAAGCCCGACGCGATCATCTCGTGGGCGAGCGCCTCCGTGGGTCGCCCCCACAAGGGAAAGAGCGGCTCGATGCCGCTCGCCTCGAGCCGCTCTTCCCGATAGGTCCGGACGTCCTCGAGGAACAGATCGCCGAACGCCATGGCGGCGATCCCGTCTCTCTTCGCTTCGCCCATGAGCGCCGCCATCGCCGCGTCGTAGGCCTCGTTGCTGCAGGGCTCAGGGATGAAGACGGTGTGCAGCGGAAGGCCAAGGGCGGCGGCCTGGCGTTCGAGCAACTCGAGACGAACCGCGTGCATGGCGACGCGCGCACGTTTCGCGTTCACGGTGGTCACGAGCCCGACGACCTCGAGGTTTCCGTCCCGGCGCAGCTCGTGAAGCGCCCAGGCGCTGTCCTTTCCGCTGCTCCAACAGAGCAGGACTTTGCTACGCATCCCGCTTCGTCCGCTCGAAGCTGCCTAGAGCAATTCCACTTTGCGTGGAATCGCTCTGGATTTTTCCTCGCTCAACCCCAGTGCCCCTTTGGGACACGGCTTGAGCGGGCTCGGGCGCATAAGCGCCGGGCCGCGTTTGCGGCCTGGAGCGGCTCCGATCAAACTTGAGCCGCTCTAGGAAACGCCCGCGTCGGCGCGCCCGTGGCGCATCCTGCCCGGCGTTTGTCGCCTAAAACGTTGAGAGAAGTGGTGGAGCCAGGGGGAATCGAACCCCCGACCTCTTGAATGCCATTCAAGCGCTCTCCCAACTGAGCTATGGCCCCTCACAGAGTCGTCTGGGCGGGCGCGGGGTCGCCGTTCCCGGCCGCCCTTGAAACTAGGCACGCCCCTGGCCCCGCGCAAGGGGGATTTGCTTGCCGGCCCTCAGGGCCTTGAGGCGCGCGCGCGTGAAAGGCCGCGAGCCGCAGCCTAGGATTCCTCTTCCCCCTTCTTCTCCTCGATCACCTCGATCACCTCGGCCATGTCGTCCTCGTCTTTGCCGAGTTCGGAGGCGTCCTCGATGGTGTCCCCGCCCTTGTTTTTTTCGTCCTTGTCGACAGCCTCGATCTCTTTGGCCGGGGGAGGGGTGTCATCGGGCGTCTTCTCAGGCGTCTTCTCAGGCGTCTTCTTGGGGATCTCGCGGGCTTTCTCCGCGCCCGGCGCCCGGCGCGCGCGCGGCTTGGGCGCCGGCTCGGGCTCGTGGACCGTCTCGCATTTCGGGCAAATGATCGGGTTGCGACGAAGATCGTAGAAGCGAGCGCCACAGTCCCGGCAGGTACGCTTCACTCCCCATTCGGCTTTCACCACGGCTCGAACTTGCCTCCGTTATGATCGTCAGGGGTTGGAGAGAGCGCCCAATTGCCACGATCGCTCGGCCCTGTCAAAACGAAAATCAGCCCGAGGCGATCGGCTCTTAGCCTTCCCCCGCCGCCACGCTATGATAGCCCGCCATGAGCGCAAGCAAGCAGACCAAGGCGCGTGCCGCCGCGCAGGAGCGCTCGCTGGACCCGGTCGCCCAGGACCCGGCCAAAGCGCTCCTCTCGCGCCGAGTGCCCGCCTTTGGTGGCGGGACTCGGGTGCCCGGCGACAAGTCGATCTCCCATCGCGCGCTTATCCTGGGCGCGCTCGCCGTGGGCGAAACCACGATCGAGGGCCTGCTCGAGTCCGCCGACGTCATGGCCACCCTGGCCGCGCTGCGCGCGCTGGGCGTCGATATCGAGCACGCGGACGGCCTCTGGCGGGTCTTCGGCGCAGGCGTCGGCGGGCTCGGCGAAGCCGCGAGGGCGCTCGATCTCGGCAATTCAGGCACCGGCGTTCGCCTGCTCATGGGGGTTGCCGCGCAGCACCCGTTCACGACCTTCTTCACGGGCGATCCCTCGCTTTGCGCCCGCCCCATGGCCCGCGTGATCGAGCCGCTCGAAGGCATGGGGGCGAGTGTCGTGGCGCGCAGCGGCGGGCGCCTGCCGCTCGCGCTCCGCGGGCCGGAGCGTCTTCTGCCGGTTTCGCACCGCCTCGCCGTTCCTTCGGCCCAGGTCAAGTCGGCGATCCTGCTCGCGGGCCTCAACGCCCCGGGCGAAACCTCGGTCATCGAGGCCACGCCCACCCGGGATCACACCGAGCTCATGCTGCGCCATTTCGGCGCGCTCGTCGGGGTCGAGGCGGTGGAGGGCGAGACACGGATCACACTCGAGGGCGAAGCCGAGCTCAAGCCGCAAGCCGTCGCGGTTCCGGGCGATGTGAGCTCCGCCGCCTTTCCGCTCGCCGCCGCCCTCCTGGTTCCTGACGGTGATCTCACGCTTGAGAATGTCGGGCTCAATCCCCGGCGCTCGGGCCTGATCGAGACCCTGGGCGAGATGGGCGCCGCGATCGAGGTCCAAAACGCGCGCTCCGTGGGGGGCGAGGCGGTGGCCGATCTTCGGGTTCGCTCGAGCGCGCTTTCGGGCGTCGAGGTTCCGCCCGAGCGCGCGCCCCGCATGATCGACGAATATCCGGTCCTCGCGGTGCTCGCGGCTTGCGCGAGGGGGCCGACCGCGATGCGCGGGCTCGCCGAGCTCCGGGTCAAGGAGAGCGACCGGCTCCGGGCGATCGCCGAGGGGCTTTCCGCCTGCGGTGTCGCGCTCGAGCTCGCGGGCGACGACCTGATCGTCGAGGGCGCCGGGCACCCGCCCAAAGGCGGCGTGACGATCGAGAGCCGGTTCGACCATCGCATCGCCATGGCGTTCCTGACCCTTGGCCTGGTTGCGGACGAGCCGGTCGGTGTCGACGACGGCTCGATGATCGAGACGAGTTTCCCTGATTTTATCGAGCTCATGAACCGGCTTGGAGCGGACATTGGCGAAGGTTGAGCGCGCCCGGGGGCTGGTCATCGCGGTCGACGGCCCGGCGGCGTCGGGCAAGGGAACGCTCGCACGCCGGCTGGCCGCCCATTACGGCCTGCGCCACCTCGAATCGGGCGCGCTCTACCGGGCGGTGGCGCTCGGCGTGCTCGAGAGCGGGGGCGAGCCCGGGCGCCGGGAGGACGCCCTCGCCGCGGCCCGCGCGCTTCGCCCCGATGCCCTCGCGGACCCGGCGCTTCGCAAGGAGGAGGTCGCCCAAGGGGCCTCCGAGGTCGCCGCGATCCCCGAGGTTCGCCGCGCGCTGCTCGATTACCAAAGGCGCTTCACCGCCCATCCCGGCGGCGCGGTGGTCGACGGGCGCGATATCGGCACGGTCGTCTGCCCCGACGCCGAGGTCAAACTGTTCGTCACGGCCAGCCTGGAAACACGGGTCGCGCGCCGCCTTAAGGAGTTGCAGGAGCAAGGGACTAGGGCTATACATAGCCGCGTTCT
>JAPUJA010000161.1 GCA_027296525.1 Pseudomonadota bacterium
CGATCCGGATGTCCGAGTCGAGCTCCGGGAGGGGACCCTCGAGACGCTCGCCGGTTGGCTGGGCCGGGGAAGGATCGACATGGCGCTCACGGTCCTGGATGGTGAGCCCGATCGGGATCAGTCGCAGGTTTTGTATCGCACAAAATATGTTCTGCTGGTGGCGGGCGGCCATCCCTTCGCTCGAAGGAAGTCGGTGCGGCTCGCCGAATTGCACGATCAACCGTTCATCGTTCGCACGCATTGCGAAACCATGAGCGAAGCCAAACGCCTCTTCGCCGAGCAACAGGTGCGGCCGAAAATCGTCTGCCGCACCGATCAGGACGAGCGGGCGATCGCCCTGGTCGGAGAGGGCTTTGGCTTGGCGATCGTCCCGGATCTGTTTTCGGCGCCCAAGGTCGTTCAGCTCCCGATCATCGGGCTCAGCCTCAACCGGACGATCGGGCTGCACTGGATCAACGAGGCGAAGGACGAAGCCCTCGATCTGTTCCGTACCTTTGCGGCAAGCCATGACTGGCGTCCCGAGGGGGCGGCTTCGTGAATAGAGGCGGCAACCCGCGGAACGCCCGAGCGCCGTCGTCACGAGCGCCAGACCCCGGGTCCGCTCAGTGGCGCCTGTATTGCTCGGCGCCGAACAGGTTCGACCAGGTCTCCTCGTCGAATTCCTGCTGATCCGCCTTGTCCTCGAGCTTCGCCATGTCCTTGGCCACCGCCGGACGCCGGCCGACGGCGTCGAACCAGCGGCGGACATGGGGGAAGTCGTCGAGACTCTGTCCCTGACGCCCATGCAGGCGGCACCAGGGAAAGATCGCCATGTCGGCGATCGAGTACGCGCCCGCGACATAATCCCGATCGCCGAGCCTTTGATCGAGGATCTGGTAGAGCCGCCTGGCCTCGTTGGTGTAACGCTCGACGGCGTAGGCGATCTGCTTCGGGGCGTAGGCGCGGAAATGGTGCGCTTGGCCGAGCATCGGCCCGAAGCCCCCCATCTGCCAAAACAGCCACTGCAGCACCTCCCAGCGCGCGCGCGGCTCGGCGGGCAGGAATTGGCCGGTCTTCTCGGCCAGATAGAGCAGGATCGCGCCCGACTCGAAGATCGAGATCGGCGCTCCTCCCGGCCCGTCCTGGTCGACCATGGCAGGGATCTTGTTGTTCGGGCTGACCTTCAGAAACGCGGGGCGGAACTGCTCGCCCTTGTCGATGTCGATCCAGTGTTCGGCATATTCCAGCCCCGTCTCCTCGAGCATGATGTGGATCTTCTGCCCGTTCGGTGTCGCTGAGGTGTAGAGGTCGATCACGGCTTCCTCCCGTCTGGTTTTCGCCCGAACACGAACGGGGGCGCAACCGGACGCCACCGGGCGACATGGTCATCCCGCTCTTCGTACTCTACGCCCCGGGCTCACGGTTTGCCTACCGCTCCGCCGTTGCGCGCGGCGGCGGAATGCGTTTAAAAGAACTCTGCCCCAGTAAAGAGCTTGTCGATGCAGCGCACGAACCCCCTTGCCTTTGATACGGGCCGTTTCGATGAGCGTCCCGAGCGGTCCTACACCTTGCCCGCGGGCTGGTACACGGAGCCTGCGGTCTTCGAGGCCGAAAGGCGGGAGATCTTCGGCCGGAGCTGGCAGTTCGCGGGCCATGTGGAGCAAATCGCCCAGCCGGGCGATTACATCACGGTTCACCTCCTCGATCAGAACATCTTCATCATCCGGGGCAAGGACGGCGTGATCCGCGGCTTTCACAATGTCTGCCAGCACCGGGCTCATGAATTGCTGGCGGGTTCGGGCAACGTCAAGGTCATCACCTGCCCCTATCACGCCTGGTCCTATCATCTGGACGGCGGCTTGCGCACGGCGCGGGGCAGCGAGCGGGTAGCGGGCTTCGATGCGGGGGACTTCTGCTTGAAATCCGTCCAGATCGAGATCTTCAATGACTTTCTGTTCGTCAACTTCGTTCCCGAGGCCGTGCCGCTGGAGGCCCAGGCCGGAGACCTGGGAGCCGAGATGCGCGCCCATGCCCCCGATCTCGGTCGGCTCACCCATGCCCATCGTCTGACCTACGAGCTCGAGGCGAACTGGAAGATCATCGTCGACAATTTCCTCGAATGCTACCACTGCCCCATCGTCCATCCCGCCTTCGTCGAGCTCGTCGATATGGCGAGCTACCGGGTCGTGACCCACGGCATCTGGTCGAGCCACCATGCCGGGCCCGGGAAGGAGAGCAATTCGGCCTACGACTTTTCCGCGGGCGATGTGCGCATTCACGCCGTCTGGTGGTTGTGGCCCAACATGTGCTTCCTGCGGTTTCCGGGAAGCGGCAATATGATGGTGCTTCACATCCTGCCGGTCGCTCCCGATCGCACCTTCGAGACCTATGATTTCTACTTCCTCGACAAGGCGCTGAACGCGCAGCAGCGCGAGGCGATCGCCTATATCGATGACGTCCTTCAACCCGAAGACATCGTGATCGTCGAGAGCGTCCAGCGGGGCCTACGCTCCAGAGGCTATGACCAGGGCCGCTTCATGGCGGGCGATCCCTCGAGCGGCTACAGCGAGCACGGGGTCCACCACTTCCATTCACTCCTCGCGGCGGCGCTCGGCGGCGCATAAAGCCGTTTCAAAGCGATCGGAAACGGCTCTAGAAGGGCACCGACCTGACATCGAACGCGCGCTCGATGAACCACAGCGTCGCGACGCCCGCGATGGCGAATGAACCGGTCTGCAGCACGCCTTGCGGATAGCGGGACCAGGTCCGCGCCAAGAAGGCGAGGGGCAAGAACGCCGCAACGATTGCAAGCTGACCCGTTTCGACCCCCAGATTGAAGCCGAAGAGCGCGAGCAGAAGGGTCGTCGGCGGAAGACCCAAATCCAGCAAGACGCTCGCGAAGCCGAGACCGTGGACGAGTCCGAAGACGAAGGCGACGAGCCAAAGACGGCGCGTGACGATCGGGTAAAGGTTGTTCAGGGCCGCGATCACGATGGACGCGGCGATCGCCGATTCTACCAGTCTTGTCGGCAGCGCAATCGCGCCGAGCGCGGCGAGGCTCAGTGTGATGGAGTGGGCCAGCGTGAAGGCGGTCACGACGGTCGCGACCTGGCGAAAGGCTGTTCGAAAGTTCTGCGCCGATTCCCAACGGTTGGATCGCCGAACCAAGACGGCCGGGTGGGTGTCTGGCATATTTGGACCGGGTTCGACCACGTCCAAATATGCCAGACACCCTCCCGGCCGTA
>JAPUJA010000162.1 GCA_027296525.1 Pseudomonadota bacterium
CGAGCGCGTGGCTGAGCTCGCGGCGGCGGAACAGTTCATCCTGAGCATCACCGAGAACGGCTTCGGCAAGCGCACCTCGGCCTACGATTATCGAATCACCCGGCGGGGTGGGAGCGGCATCGCCAATATCGCGACGACGGAGCGGAACGGTCCGGTGATCGCGTCTTTCCCCGTGAAAGATGCCGACCAGTTGGTGCTGGTGACCGACGGCGGACAGATCATTCGTTGCACGGTCGCGGATATCCGCGTGGCCGGGCGCAAGACCCAGGGGGTGACCATCTTCAAGGTGGCCGGGGGCGAGCGGGTGGTCTCGGTGGCACGGTTCGAGGAAAACGGCACGATGTCTGACGAACCCGAGGGCGATGTTCAGCCCCTCGCCACGGAAGGGGGCGGGAGCGATGGCTAAGGAGCGGGTCGGCGTCTATCCCGGCACCTTCGATCCGATCACCTTCGGGCATATGGACATCATCCAGCGCGCGTGCACGCTCGTCGATCGGCTGATCATCGCGGTCGCCGCGAACGACGGCAAAGGCCCGGTTATTCCGCTCGAAGACCGCATCGAACTCATCCGGAGCGAGATGGCGCCGTTGGCGGGCCAGGACGGCGCCGTCATCGAGGTCACGATCTTCGAGACTCTCTTGGTGAGCTTCGCCGAAAGCGTCGGCGCGACCTGCATCGTCCGGGGCTTGAGAGCTCTGTCCGATTTCGAGTACGAGTTTCAGATGACGGGTATGAACGCCCGGCTCAACCCGAACATCGAGACCGTTTTCCTCATGGCGTCGGAGCGTCATCAATTCATCTCCTCGCGTCTCGTCAAGGAGATCGCGCGCCTGGGCGGCGACGTGTCGAGCTTCGTCTCGCCGAACGTCCACGGCTATCTCGAGCGCCTGCTCGGGCCCGACGCGGACCCGGAGGCCGCCCGGAGCTGAGCGCGGGCCCCGCGCGCACTCTCTTCGAGCCTATGAGACGTGTGATGAGCCGCAACCGGCCGAGCCGCAACCGGCCGCACCCAACCGGTTGCGCGGCAACTGGTTGCGCGGCGCGATGAGCGGATGAAGACCAACGCCTTCGATTTCGACCTGCCGCGCGAGATGATCGCCGAGCGGCCCCGGCGGCCGAGGGACGCGGCGCGTCTTCTGGAGGTCCTGGGCGATCGCGTCATCGACCGGCGCTTTGGAGAGCTGCCCGGGCGGCTCGAGCCGGGCGATGTGATGGTATTCAACGACACGAAGGTGATCCTGGCGCGCCTCACGGGGCGGCGCGGCGAGGCCAAGATCGAGGTCACGCTCCATAAGGAGCGTTCGGACGGCGTGTGGGACGCCTTCGCGCGGCCCGCGAAGCGCTTGAGGCCCGGCGACCGCATCGAGTTCGCCGATGGTTTCACGGGCGAGGTGGTCGAGCGGCGCGACGGCGGCGAGGTCAGGCTCGCCTTCGCGAAGACCGGACGGGCCTTCAATGAAGCGCTCGCCCAGGCCGGCGCGGCCCCCCTTCCGCCCTATATTCGCCGTCCGCCGGACGCGCGGGACCGCGAGGATTATCAGACCGTCTATGCGAGCGCCCCGGGCGCCGTCGCGGCGCCGACCGCGGGGCTCCATTTCACCAAAGCCCTGCTCGACGCGCTCGACGCTCGAGGCATCCGCCGCGTCTTCGTCACGCTCCATGTCGGGGCGGGGACCTTTCGGCCCGTGAGCGCCGCCGATACGAGCGATCATGTGATGCATTCGGAATGGGGGCGGATCGGCGCGCCGGAGGCCGAAGCCCTCAACGAGGCGCGGGCGCGGGGCGCGCGCCTGCTCGCGGTCGGGACCACGAGCCTGCGTCTGCTTGAGGCCGCGAGCGACGCCGAAGGTCGCGTCTGGCCCTTCGAGGGCGAGATCGATCTTTTCATCACCCCGGGATACCGCTTCAAGCGCGTCGATCTGCTGCTCACGAACTTCCACTTGCCGCGCTCGACCCTCTTCATGCTGGCCGCGGCCTTCGCCGGGCTCGAGCCCATGAAGGCGGCCTACGCCCATGCCATCGCCGAAGGCTATCGCTTCTACTCCTACGGCGACGCCACGCTGCTTCACCGCGCCGAACGAGGAGACCGGTGATGAGCGTCGGCTTCGAGCTCATCGCGCGTGATGGCGACGCGCGCGCGGGGCGGGTGACGACGGCCCACGGCGTCTTCGAGACGCCCGCCTTCATGCCCGTCGGCACGGCGGCGACGGTCAAGGCGATGGCGCCGGCGGATTTGCGCCGGGTGGGCGCGGAAATCCTTCTCGCCAACACCTATCACCTCATGCTTCGGCCCGGGGCCGAGCGCCTCGAGCGGCTCGGTGGGCTTCATCGCTTCATGAACTGGGAGGGTCCGATCCTCACGGACTCGGGTGGCTTTCAGGTGCTTTCCTTGGCCAAACGCCGCGAGGTCCGGGAAGACGGCGTCGCCTTTCGTTCCCATCTTGACGGAGCGCTCTGGGATCTCACGCCCGAGCGCGCGGTGGCGATTCAGAAGAGCCTGGGAGCGGACATCGCCATGGTGCTCGACGAATGCCCGCCTTTCCCGATCGAGAAGGGGCGGGTCGCGGAATCGACCGCCCGCTCCATGCGCTGGGCCGCGCGCTCGAAGGCGGCGTTCGAGGTGCGCGAGGGCCATGGCCTGTTCGGCATCAATCAGGGGGGCGTCTATGAAGACTTGCGCGCCGAATCCGCCGAGGCGTTGACGTCGATCGGCTTCGACGGCTATGGGGTGGGCGGCCTCGCGGTGGGCGAGGGGCAGGAGCAAATGTTCGCCGTGCTCGATCACGTCGTTCCCCTCTTTCCTCGAGACAAGCCGCGCTACCTCATGGGGGTCGGGAAGCCTGAGGACCTCTTGGGCGCGGTCGCCCGGGGGATCGACATGTTCGACTGCGTGCTCCCGACCCGCTCGGGGAGAACGGGCCAGGCCTTCACCCACCGGGGCAGCGTGAACTTGAGAAACGCCCGCCACGCGGACGATCCCCGCCCGCTCGATGAGGCTTGTGGTTGCGCGACCTGCGGCGGCTACAGCCGGGCCTATCTCAACCATCTGGTGCGCGCCGACGAGATCTTGAGCGCGATGCTGCTCACCGCCCACAATCTGCATTTCTATTTGCGCCTCATGCGCGGGATGGGCGAGGCGATCCAGGAGCGGCGCTTCACCGATTTCAAGGCAGGCTTCGAGGCCGAGCTCGCCAAAGGCGACATCGCGCCGGTTTAGAGCCTTCTCGCCGGAGCAGCCGGCGTTCTCTTGACCGGCTGGTGTGCGCTCCCTATCTTGACCGCGCGATCCCAGAGGGCGCGTAGCTCAGGTGGTAGAGCGTCTGACTTTTAATCAGAGGGTCCCAGGTTCGATTCCTGGCGCGCCCACCAAATTCAACATAAATTTTAATAACTTAGTTAAGAATGGCCCTGGCAGCATCGCTCGACATCTGGCCGGGGT
>JAPUJA010000163.1 GCA_027296525.1 Pseudomonadota bacterium
CGCATCGCTCCTCGAGGACAATGCCTCGCAGGCTTTTCGCGCCCGGCTTCTCTTGCGGGCGAGCATCATTACCCCCAATGTGCCCGAGGCCGAGGCGCTCACCGGCGTCACGATCAAGGGCGTGGACGACATGATCCATGCGGGTGAAATGCTGCTCACCTTCGGATCGCAGGCCGTGCTTGTGAAGGGGGGTCATCTGCCGGGTGGGCGCGTTACCGACGTGCTCATCAGCGATCAAGGGGTCGAGTCTTACGAAGGCCCGCGGATCGAAACGCGGCATACCCACGGCACCGGCTGCACGCTCGCCTCCGGAATCGCTGCGGGGCTTGCCCAGGGATTGTCGGTCAAGCAAGCGGTCGAGCGCGCCCGTGCTTATGTCTTCGAGGCGATCAGATCCGCGCCCGGATTCGGCTCGGGCCACGGACCGCTCAATCACGCCCATCCGATCCAATTGTGACCGGGCCAGAGCGCCCGTCTAATCACGGGCCGGCGCGCGCCGGGGCGCAAGAAACGGGTGGCTCGTGCTTCACAACCCTCCTATCCTCGCCGCGATAGGTCGTGCGATGACAGATCCGTGCATCACATTGTCGCTTGATTACCGGCGAATCGAGAGCGCCATTCGCTATCTTGAGCGAAATGCGACGGCGCAGCCGGACCTCGAGACCCTCGCTCGCCATGTGGGTTTGAGCGAATTTCACTTTCAACGGCTCTTTCGGCGCTGGGCGGGAATCAGTCCGAAACGATTTCTCCAATTCCTGACGCTTTCACACGCCAAGCGCCTGCTCGCCGAATCCCACCCGGTGCTCGATACCGCGTTCGAGGCCGGGCTTTCCGGACCGGGCCGGCTCCACGATCTGTTCGTCACTTACGAGGCGATGACGCCGGGCCGCTACAAACGGCGCGGCGAGGGGCTCGAGATCGTCTATGGCTTTCATCCGAGCCCGTTCGGCGAATCTCTGCTGCTGGCGACGGAACACGGTGTCTGCGGGCTGGGCTTTACCCGTTCGGAGGGCCGGGCGGCGACGCTGGCCGAGTTCAAGAGCCGATGGCCTTGTGCCCGCTACCGGCCGGAGCCGGCGAAGACGGCGCCGCTTGCGGCGGACGCGTTTCCGCGTCGCGATGGCTCGGGCCGGCTCGCGCTCAGCCTCTCGGGCACGCGCTTTCAGCTCAAGGTGTGGGAGGCGCTCATCCGGATCCCGGCGGGCGCGGTGACGAGCTATGGCGAACTCGCCCGGCGCATCGGCCGACCCGGTGGCGCCCGTGCGGTCGCGGGCGCGGTGGCGGCGAACCCGATCTCCTTCGTCATCCCGTGCCACCGGGTGATCCGTGAAAGCGGTTCGATCACGGGCTATGAATGGGGCGTTCCGCGTAAGCGCGCCATACTCGCCTGGGAGGCCGCGCGCCGCTCCCGTTGTTTGGAAGGCGGGCCGGCGATGAAACCTGTATCCCGTAAGAGGAGTGACGATGGAAGGGCCTTTTCTGGAAGACTTTGAGGCCGGTCAGCGATACGAGACCGCCGGAAAGACGCTTGCCGAATCGGAGATCCTCGAGTTCGCGCTGAGATACGATCCGCAGCCCTTCCATATGGACGTCACCGCGGCCGAGCAGAGCATCTATGGCGGCCTGATTGCGAGTGGAATTCAGACGCTTGCCGTGGCGCTTCGCATGGTCGTTCAGTCGGGCCTCTTTTCGGCGAGCATGGGATCGCCGGGCGTCGACGAGCTCCGCTGGCTGAAGCCGGTTCGCCCAGGGGATACGATCCGCACGGTGCTCGAGGTGCTCAAGGTGCGTCCCTCGGAGTCGAAGCCGGATCGAGGTGTCGTGACCCTCAAATACGAGACCATGAATCAAAACAACGAGGTCGTCATGACCTTTCGCGCCCTTCAAATGATACGGCGGCGCGGCGATTCGTAGGCGCAGCGCCGTCACTCGCCCGCGCGGCGCGCGGAAAGGAAGCCGCGCGGGCGGATCTTAGAGGACGTGATGGAACGCCACCTGCAAAGCGCCGCTCGCTCGAGCGGGCGGGAGCCGCGCTTGCGCCCCGTGGTCACTTGGCTGTTCGTCTGCTGCGCCCTCGTTTTCGCGATGGTCGTCTTGGGCGGGGTGACGCGGCTCACGGAATCGGGGCTCTCGATGGTGGATTGGCGGCCCCTCACGGGCCTGCTGCCTCCTTTGAGTGGCGCCGAGTGGCAGGACGTCTTTGCCGCCTACCAGCGTCACCCCGAATACCAGAAGCTCAATCCGGGGATGAGCCTCGAGGCCTTCAAGACGATCTATTGGTTCGAGTACGCGCACCGGCTGTTGGGGCGTGCGATCGGTCTTGCGTTCTTGCTGCCCTTTCTTTTCTTCCTCGTGACCCGCCGGGTGCGCGGCGCATTCGCCCTGAAACTCGCAGGAATTTTGGTGCTCGGCGCGGCGCAAGGCCTGCTTGGCTGGTACATGGTCAAGAGCGGCCTCGTCGACGATCCCCGGGTCAGCCCCTATCGCTTGACCGCCCATCTTGGCCTCGCCGTCGCCATCTACGGCCTGATGTTCTGGCTCGCGCTCGGCCTCGCCGGGTTCGGGAGCCAGAGGCGGGCTTCGGCTCCGAAGTCCCAGCGCGGGCTTGCCGGAGCGGTCGTCGCCCTGACCTTTGTCACATTGCTGTCCGGCGGTCTCGTCGCCGGCAACGACGCGGGCCTTGCCTACAACAGCTTTCCGTTGATGGACGGGCGGCTCGTTCCCCGAGACTACGGTCTGCTGGAGCCCGTGTGGCGCAACCTCTTCGAGAACGTCGCGGCCGTGCAGTTCAATCACCGAGCGTTCGCGGTCCTGCTCGTCTTGACGATCGCCTTCTCCTGGTTTTTCGCCCGAGCTGGCGATCGAGACCGCCGGGCGCCGCTCGATCTCCTCTTGGTTATGGCGTTCGTTCAGGCCGGGCTCGGTATCGCCACGCTCTTGGCTTATGTCCCGATCCCGCTCGCCGCCCTTCATCAAGCCGGCGCGTTGCTCGTCTTCACCTTGGCGGTATGGTCCTTGCGCTCTCTCTCTCAGCCGGGGCGGCTTGCCGCGCGTTTCCGGTAGCGGCCCGCCGGGTAGCGGCCGGTTCGCCCACTGAACGGCAGGATGAGCAGGTGGTGGAGGAGCAGCCGGCGGGCTTCCGGAAATTGCTCCAGGCCGATCGTCATGCGCTCGTGTCCCGCCGCCGGCTGGGCCCGATAGCTTCCGAACAGGCGGTCCCACCAGGGCAGGTTGAAGCCGTAGTTCGAATTGGTCTCGACGGGATCGATCGAGTGATGCACGCGGTGCATGTCGGGCGTCACCACGATGAGGCGCAGATAGCGGTCCACGGCCGGGAGAAGAAAGACGTTGCCGTGGTTGAACAGGCTCGTCGCGCTCAAGAACACCTCGAAGACGAGCACGCCAGATGCCGGCGCGCCGAGGAGCGCCACGATGGCCATCTTGATTCCCATGGAGAGCGCGATCTCCACCGGGTGAAAGCGCACCCCCGTTGAGACGTCGAAACCCCGATCGGTGTGATGCACCATGTGCAGGCGCCAAAGCAGCGGCACGGCGTGAAACGCCCGGTGCTGAAGATAGATAACGAGATCGAGGACGAGGACGGTGGCGACGATGGCGAGCCACCGCGGGGCGGGAACGAGGTTGAACAGGCCGAAGCCCCGTTCCTCGGCGGTGAGCGCGAGGTCGATGGCGAGCAGGGGGGAGGCGAAGCGAAGAACGAGGCTGTCGAGCGCGACGAGCCCGAAATTGCTGAGCCAGCGCGGCGTCTTCGGCGCGGCGAGCGCGCGGCGGGGTCGAAGCGCCTCCCAAACGGCGATGAGCGCGAGCAGGCCGAGGAAGGCGGCGAGGCGGATCGTGGGCTCGTGAGCGAGAAACGCGTTTTCCAATTTCGGAACCTCGTGTTCCGGCGCCTCGGGGGCGGTCATGGCCCTCTGGGACCGGCGCTCATTTCAGAAAGAATATAGGCGCTTCGAGGCGAACGGTCGCGGGCTGATCCCTGGCGCGCGAAGGGGCTTCGCCCGGTCAGCCTTTGCGCCCTGTCCCGATGGACCGGCCCCCCAGCGCACCGCGCGCCGCGAAAAAGAGAAGGATCACGAAGGCGAGCGCGAGGATCACGGGCAGACCGTGCGGGTCCCAGAGCGACATCGCCCCGCCCGCGCCGCTTGAGCCGGCGACCGAGCCGACGGAGAAGAACATGACGAACATGGCGTGGGCCTTGGCGAGCTCGACGGGCGGGAAGGACTCGCCGAGCAGCGTGAGACCCAGGGTGTAGAGCCCGATCGCCGCACTCCCCCAGATGAACAGCACCGGCCAGAGAAGCGCGCTCGTATGGACCGTGAAGGGGAGCGCGCCGGTCATCGCGAGGCCCGCGACGGCAAGCGCGATGAGGAGGTGCCGCCGGCTCACCCGATCGGCGAGCCAGCCGATGGGGAGCTGCATGGCGATGCCGCCGATGGTCATGGCCGAAATCATGAGCAAGGCCCCACTCTGGTCGAGGCCGCTGCGCAGGCCATAGACCGGGAGCATCGCGCCCGCCCCGGTCTCCACGAAGCCCGTGATCACCGCCGTGCCCATGACCAGGGGCGCGACCAGGAAGAGCCGGCGGAAATTGCGCGCGCCCTCGGCGCTCGGAATGGAAACCACGCGCGCGGCGTCGCGGGCGAAGAAGATGAGCACGCCGGACGCCGCGAGGAGACCGCCGCTCACGGCAAAGGGAAGGAAGGTGGCGATGCCGAGTATCGACACCAGGGGCGGTCCCGTGGCGTATCCCAGCCCCCAGAGGGCGGTGTTGAGTCCCATGACGCGCCCACGGGTTTTTTCGCCCGCGAGCGTGTTGAGCCAGGTTATGCTGACCACCCAGTAAAGTGAGATGCCGAGCCCGACGACGAAGCGCAGGACGAACCAGGCTTCGACGCTTCGGAATACTGGGAAGAGCAGGAAGGCCGGCACGACCAGGAGGATTCCCAAATAGAGGGTGGCCACGACGCCGATGCGCGTGACGATGCGCGGGACGAAGGGGCCGACGATGAATATGGCGATCATGGCCATCGAGCCGTTAAGGCCGATGATGCTCGCGGGCACGCCGTCGCGCTCGAGCATGACGGAAAGCATCGGCACGACGAGGCCGAAGGTCATCCCCGTCAGGAAGACGTTCGTCAGCACGACCGCGATGCCGCGATGGCGCTCGCCGGCGCTCAGAGACGCGCCCGGCGCGGTCCTTCCAAGGGGCGCGCCGGTCGGTTCCTGGGGTGGGATTTCGGTCACGTCACGGGGCCGGGAAAGGGGGGAGAGAAGGCGAAGCCCGCCCCTCGGTCGGATCACGGCCGATCGGATCACGGCCGATCGAAGGGGCGCGAAGGGCAGGAGAACCTAGCGGGGAAACAAAGGGCCGGCAACGCGTAAACCGGGGCTTGAGCGCCCTTCAACCGGGTCGAGGGCCGTCGTCATGGTCGCTCGAGGGCGATCCGATCCCGGTCCTTCTCGCTCGTCAGCACGCTGCGCACGCAGACGATCGAGCGCAACCGGCGCGCGATGACCTCGGCGTCTTCGCGCTCGAGCCCCGATATTTGGATGTCGATGCTGAGCTCGGCGCGCGCCTCGAGGGCGGCAGCCTCGTCGACGCACACGGCATGGCATTGGCTCGGGATCAACGCGCGCAGCGCGAAGACCTCGAGCACGCGGGGGAGCGCCGACGGATCGCTGTCCGTCGTCACGGAGAAACAGGCGGTTGGAAAGGCGCCGGCGGCGCTTGGACGCTCAGCAGAGGCTAACATGACACTCGAACTCCCTTATCTCGACCCGGACATGCGCGATCACCTCCCGGCCCTCATCGAGGACCGGGCGGCCAATTCGCGCGCGCGCAGGCGTCATGGGAGTTCGCACTGTCATGGCCCGGGATTATAGGGCCTCGGCCCGCCCCGGTCAAACGGGCCGGATCGTGTCTCAGTTTGAAATCCTGCTGAACCGACTCCCTGAACGTCCGCTTTTTAGCGGATCATGTCGGCTTCCCGCCCAACGGCAGAGATTGGCGCGGGGCCATCGGCACTTCTGCTCCTGACCCGGAGTGGACCTCCGATTCCTGCCGCGACCGAGGATTCCATCTGCCTGAGTTTCAGGTTACGTCTCGCAACGGCCAACCATGCGCTTACAGGAATCTCGTGCTTTGGACTGCCGGGTGGAAAAACTCGAATTGCCGCTGGGGATGGAACTCTTGCTGGGTACAATCGTCTTTCCCCATCGCTGCCCTCAGGAGTGGTGCCGTTTGATCCTCTGCTTTCAGAGACAAAACCGGCCTCCCGAGGGGGAGGCCGGTCGAGGGAACACCGGGGGCCGAGGAGCGGGGGGAGGCTCTAGGGAGGGTCAGGGAGAGCAGGCCCGCCGGTGGTCGATGTCAGGTCTCCTTAGGTGAGTTGAACATTGGGCCGGTAGCCGCGGGCGGTGTGGATCTCGAGGTTGAAGCCGCGGGCCGTCTCGGGCCTCGGGTTGTAACCCCGGTCGATCTCGTCACGGGGGTTGAAGCCACGATCGGTCGCGTCGAGGTCGTAGCCACGGGCGGTGTGGATCTCGAGGTTGTAGCCGCGCGCGGTCTCGGGCCTTGGGTTGAAGCCGCGGAAGACGTCCTCGACCGCGGGGCCCTTCTGGGCGTCGAGGCTGGGGGTTCCGGCGGAGGCCGAGGCGACGGCCAGACCGGCGGTCAATGCGGCGACGAAAGCGAAATTGCCGGCAAGGGCGAAAATCGTGCGGGTCATTTCTAAGTCTCCTTTGCGTTTTGCCCCATGAGGAGCTCTGTGG
>JAPUJA010000164.1 GCA_027296525.1 Pseudomonadota bacterium
CCGAACTGGCGCTCGCCCCGCTGCGGGAAGAGGTGAGCAACACCGAGGCGCTCGGCAACCTTCTCTATACCCGTTACATCTATTTGTTCGAGGCGGCGGGGATGATTTTGCTCATCGCCATGGTGGGCGCGATCGTGCTGACCCATCGCAAACGCGCGGGCGTCAAGAAGCAGAAGATCGCTCGCCAGGTCGCGCGTGATGCGCGCACCTCGATCGAGATCAAGGACGTTCGTCCGGGGGAGGGCGCGTGATGCCTATCGGGCTTGAACATTATCTGATCGTCGCGGCGATCCTCTTCAGCCTTGGGGTCTTCGGAGTCTTCCTCAATCGGAAGAACGTGATCGTCATTCTGCTCTCGATCGAGCTCATGCTGCTCGCGGTGAACATCAATCTGGTCGCGTTTTCGGCGCATCTGGAGGATCTCGTGGGCCAGATCTTCGCGATGTTCGTGCTCACCGTGGCGGCGGCCGAAGCCGCGATCGGCCTTGCGATTCTCGTCGCGTATTTCCGCAACCGGGGGAGCATCGCGGTCGAGGACGTGAACGTGATGAAGGGGTAACGGCGTGCTGGTCTACGTCGGAGCCGTCTTTCTGCCGCTCGCCGGCGCGCTCATCGCGGGCCTGTTCGGCCGCTTCATCGGCGACCGGGGGGCGCAGATCGTGACCTGCACCTTCATGGGGATCGCGGCGATCTGCGCAACGATCGTCTTTTTCCGCGTGGGCTTCGCCGAGGGCGCCGGATATCTGCGGCTCTTCACTTGGTTCGATTCCGCGGCGTTCCAGGTCGATTGGGGGCTTCGTTACGACCCGTTGAGCGCCATCATGGTGTTCACGGTCTCGGTCGTCTCGTTCCTGATTCACGTCTATTCGATCGGCTACATGGCGAAGGACCCGTCGATCCCTCGTTTCATGGCCTATCTCTCGCTTTTCACCTTCTTCATGCTGGCGCTCGTGACCGCGAACAACTTCGTCCAGCTCTATTTCGGCTGGGAGGGCGTCGGCCTCGTCTCCTATCTTCTCATCGGCTTCTGGTACACGCGGCCCGCCGCCAACGCGGCGGCGATCAAGGCCTTTATCGTCAACCGGGTGGGCGATTTCGGCCTCGGGCTCGGGATCGTCGCGATCTTCCTCGTCTTCGGGTCGGTCGATTTCGATGTCGTCTTCGCGAGCGCCCCCGGCGTGGCGGGCGAGAGGTTTCACTTCCTCAGCATGGAACTCGATATCCTGACGACGCTCTGCATCCTTCTCTTCATCGGGGCCATGGGCAAATCGGCGCAGCTCGGCCTGCACACTTGGCTGCCCGACGCGATGGAAGGCCCGACACCGGTTTCCGCGCTTATCCACGCGGCGACGATGGTGACGGCGGGCGTCTTCCTGGTCGCGCGCTGCTCGCCTCTGTTTGAGTACGCGCCGACGGCGCTCGCGGTGGTGACGGTGATCGGCGGGGCGACGGCGATCGTGGCCGCGACCATCGGGCTTGTCCAAAACGACATCAAGCGGGTCATCGCCTATTCGACCATGAGCCAGCTCGGCTATATGTTCTTCGCCTGCGGGGCTTCGGCCTACGCGGCGGGGATCATGCATCTCACGACCCACGCCTACTTCAAGGCCTTGCTTTTCCTCGGTGCGGGCTCGGTCATCCACGCCATGTCCGATGAGCAGGACATGCGCAAGATGGGTGGCATCTGGCGCATGATTCCACTGACCTACATGGTGATGTGGGTCGGCTCCCTCTCGCTCGCCGGCATTCCGTTCTTCGCCGGGTTCTTCTCCAAGGACATCATCCTGGAAGCGGCATGGGGCGCCCATTCGATCTTCGGCACATACGGCTTCGTGCTCGGCATCATGGCCGCGCTTTTGACGGCGTTGTATTCCTGGCGCTTGCTCATCATGACCTTTCACGGGTTGCCGCGGGCGGATGAGAAGGTGATGGCACATGTCCACGAGTCACCGCCCGTGATGATGATTCCGCTGGTGCTTCTCGCGATCGGCGCGATCTTTTCGGGCTATCTGTTTCTTTTCCTGGTCGAGCCGGACGGGTCTTTCTGGGGCAGCTCCATCCTGGTGTTGCCGCACAACGAGTCGCTGGAGGCCGCGCATCACGCGCCGTTCTGGGTCAAGGCGCTGCCCACCGTGGTGGGGGTGGCTGGACTCGTGCTCGCCTATCTGGGCTACGTCGTCTTTCCTCAAGTGCCCGCCGAGCTCGCCAGGCGATTCCGTGCGCTTTATCTCGTGCTCCTCAACAAGTGGTACTTCGACGAGCTCTACGACTTCCTGTTCGTGCGCGCGTCGAAGCGCTTGGGTCGCGCGCTCTGGAAGGGTGGCGACGGCGCGTTGATCGACGGCATCGGACCCGACGGGGTCGCGAGCGTCGTGGCGGCGATCACGCGGCACGCGGTCCGACTCCAGAGCGGTTATCTCTATCACTACGCCTTCGCGATGCTGATCGGGGTTGCGGCCTTCGTGACCTGGTATCTCGTCAGGGATCTGGGGTAGCGCCATGACCGGCTGGCCGCTCCTTTCGACCATCATCTTCCTGCCCCTCGTCGGGGCTGCGTTCATCTTCATCATTCGGGGTCAAGAGGCGGCGGTCGCGCGCAACGCGCGACACGTCGCACTCTGGGTCTCGCTCATCACCTTTGGCCTGTCGCTGCTGCTGCTTGTCCTGTTCGACACGACGACCGTCGAGTTTCAGTTCGTCGAGCGGCTGAACTGGATTCCGGAACACAATATCGGCTATCACCTGGGCATCGATGGGATCTCCATCTTCTTCGTCATCCTCACGACCTTTCTGACGCCGATCTGCGTGCTCTCGAGCTGG
>JAPUJA010000165.1 GCA_027296525.1 Pseudomonadota bacterium
TTGAAGCGCGGGTAGTAGGCGCCATCATGGGCATCGCAGGCCTTCTTGCAGGCCCCGTGGAAGGCGGTGGCATCCGCCTCGTCCGGGAAGATGGGCGTCAGGTCCATGCCGCCTCCGAACCAGAAGCGCGTGGTCGTGATATGGCGCGTGTTCATGTGAACCGCCGGCACGAGGGGCGAGCGCATATGGGCGACGAGCGAGATGCCGCTCGCCCAGAAGCGGGGATCCTCCTCGGCGCCCGGAAGGGCGGAGCGAAATTCGGGCGCGAGCTCGCCGAACACGGTCGAGACGTTGACGCCGACCTTCTCGAAGACCCGGCCGCGCATGATCGCCATGACCCCGCCGCCGCCCTCGGCGCGCTCCCAGGGTTTCCGCTCGAAACGTCCGGGGGGGCGTTCGCTCTCCGGTGCGCCGGGTGCAAGCGCCTCCTCGAGCACCTCGAAGGCCGCGCTGATCCGCTCTTGAAGCTCGGCGAACCAGCTCGAGGCGCGCTCCTTCTGGGCGTCCGATGGCCGCCCCGGGGGCAGGGAAGGATTCGCGGGCTCGGTCATGGCTTAATCTCCGGGGCTTAATCTCCGGGGCTTAATCTCCGGGAAACCGCTCGGTTTGACGCAACGCCTCGCCAAGCGCAAGCGCGAGCGCGCTCACCAGATTCAACGAGCGGGCCTTGGCGCTCATGGGGATGTGCAAGCGCGCATCGGCGGCCTCATGCACCTCATCCGGCACCCCCGCGCTCTCCCGCCCGGCCAGCAGCGTGTCGTCGGGTGCGAAGCGGAAGCGATGGTAGCATTCGTCCCCTTTCGTGGTGAGCAGAATGAGGCGCCCAGGAGTTTCCTCGGCCGCCCGCGCCTCGAGATAGCCCTGCCAGGAGCGGTGGCGCACGAGCGTCGCGAGCTCGATATAGTCCATGCCCGCCCGGCGCACGCCAGCCGATCCCAGCACGAAGCCGCAGGGCTCGATGATGTCGACGGGGACGCCGAGGCACGCGCCGAGCCTCAAGACCGCGCCCACATTGGGCGCGATATCGGGCTGAAACAGCGCGATTCGCATCCCTATACCTTCGTCATGGGGGGTGTTTTTGAACGGTTTGCAAGCGCGCCGATTTCCGCTATACGGACTCGCTGACGGATTGGACAAGCCGCTTCGAATGGGTGGGCGCGGCATATCGCCGCATCCACGGTTCGGGGTAAATCACCTATCATCTCGTCCAGGATGACCCAGCCTGAATTCTAAGGGAAGGTTCTAGGGATGGCCGAGTCGGTGTCCTCGGACGCGTCGACAGACGGCGCCGAGGGCGAAACCCGGAGGGATTTTCTGTATCTGGCGGCCGGCGCCATGGGCGTGGCGGCCGTCGCCGGGATCGCCTGGCCCTTGTTCGACCAGATGAACCCGTCGGCCGACGTCCTCGCGCTCGCCTCGGCTGAGATCGATCTCTCGCCCATCGAGCTGGGCCAGCGGGTCACGGCCAAGTGGCGGGGCAAGCCCGTCTTCATCGATCACCGAGGGCCTGAGGTGATCGAGAAGGCGCGTGATGTCGAGGTCGAGGACCTGCCCGATCCCGAGCCCGACGCGGCGCGCGTCCAGAAGCCCGAATGGCTCATCCTGGTGGGCATCTGCACCCATCTGGGCTGCGTGCCCTTTGGCCAGAAGGACAGCGATCCCCGGGGCGATTACGGCGGCTGGTTCTGCCCCTGCCATGGCTCGCACTACGACACCTCGGGGAGAATTCGCAAAGGCCCGGCGCCCCGCAATCTCGAAGTGCCGGAATACATCTTCCTCGACGACACGACGATTCGAATCGGCTGAGCGCGATGGGCTTCGCGAACTCTCAGAACAAGATCATCCGCTGGGTCGAATACCGACTGCCCGTCCTCAAGTGGCTGGACGCGCAGCTCATCGACTATCCGACGCCGAAGAATCTCAATTATTGGTGGAACTTCGGCTCGCTCGCCGGCGTCATGCTCGTGGTCCAGATCGTCACCGGCATCGTGCTTGCGATGCACTACATGCCCCATGGCGATTACGCCTTCGACAGCGTCGAGCACATCATGCGCGACGTCAGTTGGGGATGGCTGCTTCGCTATCTTCACTCGAACGGCGGCTCGATGTTCTTCGCCGTGGTCTACATCCATATCTTCCGCGGCCTCTATTACGGCTCCTACAAGGCGCCGCGCGAAATCCTCTGGTGGTTTGGCCTCATCATCCTGTTCCTCATGATGATGACGGCTTTCCTGGGTTACGTGCTTCCCTGGGGCCAGATGAGCTTCTGGGCCGCGACCGTGATCACCAGCATGTTCTCGGCGATCCCGTGGGTCGGCGATGAACTCGTGGTCTGGCTCTGGGGAGGCTACTCGGTCGACAGCCCGACGCTCACCCGTTTCTACAGCCTGCACTATCTGTTCCCGTTCTTGATCGTCGGTGTGGTCTTCGTCCATCTCTGGGCGTTGCACGTCCACGGCTCGAACAGCCCGCTCGGCATCGACATCAAACGGCCCGACCAGGACAAGATTCCGTTCCACCCCTATTACACGGTGAAAGACCTGTTCGGCATGATGGTGATGTTCTTCATCCTCGCCGTCTTCGTCTTCTATCTGCCGAATATGCTGGGCGAAGTGATCAACTACGAGAAGGCCAACCCGCTCGTCACCCCGCCGCACATCGTGCCCGAATGGTATTTCCTGCCGTTCTACGCGATCCTGCGCGCGGTCCCCGACAAACTCGGTGGCGTCATCGCGATGGGGGCGTCGATCTCGATCTTCTTTGTGCTGCCTTGGCTCGACGTCTCCAAGGTGAGGAGCGCGAAGTTCCGCCCCATCTACAGGCAGTTCTTTTGGATCTTCCTCGGGGACTGCATCGTGCTCGGAATCGTGGGCGCCAATCCGCCGGAGGGTACGTGGCTCTTGATGGGCCGATTGGCGACCGCCTACTACTTCCTCCACCTTCTCGTCATCATTCCGCTGATCGGAAAGTTCGAAAAGCCGCGGCCGGTGCCCGAAGGCATCGGCGAACCGGTCTTGAAAGACGCCGGCGCGCCGGCGAAGGAAGGCTGATGGGCGTGCCGCGCGTCGCGCTCTTTCTTGCCGCGGCGATCGGCCTCGCCGTGGCTCTTGCCGGCGCGGCCCTTGCCGGCGTGGCGCGGGCGGCTGAGGAGGTCGAGCTCAAGGAGCATGATTGGGCCCATGCGGGCGTCTTCTCCTCGTTCGATCCGGCGCAGCTCAGGCGCGGCTTCCAGGTCTACACCGAGGTCTGCGCGGTCTGCCATTCCATGCAATATCTGGCGTTTCGCAATCTCATGGAGATCGGCTTCTCCGAAGACGAGGTCAAGGAGCTTGCGGCCGACTATGTCGTGATCGACGGGCCCGATAATGAGGGTGAGATGTTCGAGCGCGACGCCCGGCCCTCGGATTATTTTCCCTCACCCTTTCCCAACGAAAACGCCGCGCGTTATGCCAACAACGGCGCGTTCCCGCTCGACCTCTCGCTCATTATCAAGGCGCGCGAAGACGGGCTCGATTACGTCTACAGCCTGCTCACCGGCTTCGAGGAGGAGCCGCCGGAGGGTTTCGAGCTCCCGGAGGATTTCGAGCTCGCCGACGGCATGTATTTCAACCGCTACTTCCCGGGGCATCAAATCGCCATGCCCCAGCCGCTCTATGACGATTTCGTCGAGTATGAGGACGGCACCGTGGCCAGCATCGACCAGATGTCGGAGGACGTCACGGTCTTCCTCGATTGGATCGCGGAGCCTAAGTCGGACGAGCGCAAGAAGATCGGCCTTCGCGTGCTGATCTTCCTCGCCGTGTTCTCGGCGCTCATGTACGCCGTGAAGGTCCACGTCTGGTCGAAGCTTCACTGAGGCGTCCAGGGGCGGACGCCGATCTTCCTTCCTTCAGAGGCCGAGCACGCGGCCCGCGACGGCCTCCAGGCGCTTCACCATCTCAGGATCGCGCGCTTCCGGCGGCGTGATGACGGCGTGCTCGAGGGAAGTGTGGCAGTCTTCGGCGCACGCGCGGCTCTCGAAGCCCGCCGCCGCCTCCTTGACCAGCGCGCGCGCCTTTTCGGCGTTCTCTTTGAGCACCTGGATCACCGAGGCGACGCTGACATCGTCATGCTCGTCGTGCCAGCAATC
>JAPUJA010000166.1 GCA_027296525.1 Pseudomonadota bacterium
GGCGGCATGGACCTGACGCCCATCTTCCCGGACGAGGCGGATGCCGCCGCCTTCCACGGGGCCTGCAAGAAGGCCTGCGATGCCCATGATGGCGCCTACTACCCGCGCTTCAAGAAATGGGCCGACGACTATTTCCACCTCGCCCATCGCGACGAGGCGCGCGGCATCGGCGGCATCTTCTACGACTATCTCAACAACGGCGATTGGGCGGCGGACTTCGCCTTCACCCAGGAGGTCGGCCGGGCCTTCCTCGAGGCCTATCCGCCGATCGTCGAGCGCCACATGAACGCGCCCTGGACGCCCGAGCAGCGCGAGCGCCAACTGGTCAAGCGCGGGCGCTATGCCGAGTTCAACCTGCTCTACGACCGGGGCACCCAGTTCGGGCTCAAGACCGCCGGCAATGTGGAAGCGATCCTGATGTCGATGCCGCCCGAGGCGAAATGGCCTTGAATAAAGTGCTCGCTCTCGGCGATCCGTGATCCACCGTCACGATCCGCGCACTTGAGCGACGAGGGCGCGGAGCTTCGCGAGCGCCTCTTTCCGGCTCGCCTTGAAATCGCCCTCGAGCCACCAGGCCTCGAGCCGGGAAAGCAGCTCTCCGACCTCGGGCCCCGCGGGCACGCCGAGCGCCCGGACATCGGCGCCCCTCACAGGGAGCTTGACCGGGCGCCAGCGCCGGACCGCCTCGAGCAGCGCGCCGAAGCCGGGGTCGGTGTCCATATGAGTCATCGCCTCGGCCCAGGCGAGATAGACGAGGTCGCGGTAGAGCTCCGGCCCCAGGCGATAGAGCGCGCGGCGCCCTGCCCCGCCATCGCGCTCAGGCTCGATCCCAAGCGGCGGCTCGACCATCTGCGCCAATCGATCGGCGTTCGCGTTGGACAGGCGCCAGCGCGCCGCGACCGTCCGCGCGTCGTTGCCGGAGCCCCCCGCCTCGCGGATCAGCGCGGCCAAGCGCCTGAGCCCATCCGGCGCCTCGCCCTCGAGGGCCGCGAGCCGCTCGAGCAGGTCGAAACCATCCGCCTCGGGCAAGACCTGGCGGAGCGCGCCCACCGCCTTAAGATGCTCGAGCACGGCCACCGGGCCGGGGGCGTCGAGGATCTTGAGCATCTCGTCGCGCACCCGCTCGCCCGACAGCGCATCGAGCGCCCTCGCCCACTTTCGGCAGGCCTCGAGGGCCTCGGGATCGGGCGGCTCCTTGCCGAAATAGGCGTAGAAGCGGAAATAGCGCAGCAGCCTCAAATGATCTTCCTCGATGCGCTTTTCGGCCTCGCCGACGAAGCGGATGCGCCCGGCCTCGAGGTCCCGACGCCCGTCGAACGGGTCGTAGAGCGCGCCGTCGGGGGTGCAGGACAGCGCGTTGATCGTGAGATCGCGGCGCGAGGCGTCCTCCTCCCAGTCGTCGGTAAAGGCCACGTCGGCATGACGCCCATAGGTCTTGACGTCGCGGCGAAGGGTCGTGATCTCGAAATGCCGCTCGCCCGAAATCGCCGTAACCGTGCCGTACTTGATGCCGGTCGGGATGGCCTTGAGGCCCGCGCGCTCCAGGAGCTCGATCACGCGCTCGGGCCGATCGGGGGTCGCGATGTCGATGTCGATGACGCGCCGCCCGAGCAAGGCGTCGCGCACGCAACCGCCGACGAAGCGCGGGCCCGCGCCCTCGGCCGAGAGCGCCTCGATCACGGCGCGCGTCTCGGGCGCCGTCATCCAATCTCGAGGCTCGAGGCGCCCGGCGGGGTCCACGGCCTACTCCGTCTGCCCCGGGATCAATTGGCCATCCTCGTAGCGCGCCGGACGATAGGTGGCATCGACCTCGAAGCCCGTGGTCAGGCCCAACATGACGAGCGAGGCGATGACCAGCACGAGGCCGGCGAGCACGAGCCACACCCACGGGCCCTCGGGCAAACCCCAACGCCCGGCCGCGGCCACGAGACGCCGCCGGAAGAAGAACACCCAGGCGAGATAGGCGATCGACGGCGCGAGCAGCAGCGCGAAATGGAGGAGCACCGATTTGATCATGAATCGCTCAAGAGGTCGCAAAAGCCAACGATCATGCCGGCGGTCGCGCCCCAAATAACATGCCTCTCATGGACGAAGACGTCGTACTCATATTCCACCCCGTCATGGACGCGCCGCTCGCGTCGGCGATTCGCCGGCTCCATGAGAAATTCGAGCGGCACCTCGAAGGCCTCCGCAACCTCGAAGCTGTCGAGCGTGAGCCGGAACGGCGGGCGCACCAGGCCGACCACCGGTGTCACGGTGAATCCCGTCGATGTGTGATAGGGCTCGAGGAGCCCGAGCACCTCGACCTTCTCCCGCGCGAGCCCGATCTCTTCCTCGGTTTCGCGCAGCGCCGTGTGCGTGGGGTCGCGATCCTCCGGCTCGACCCGGCCGCCCGGGAAGCTGACCTGTCCCGGGTGGTCCATCAAATGCGCGGTGCGTTGGGTCAAAAGGAGGCCCAAGCCCTCCTCGCGCTCGACCAGCGCCAGGAGCACCGCGGCCGGGATGAGCGCACGCCCTCGAGGGCGCAAGGACCGGCCCCGATCGCCGCCGAAGCGCGCGCGCGCCGCCTCACCCACGGGCGCGGCATCGCGCCGAGCCAAGCGCTCGATGATCCGCTGCGGGGTCATCCTTCGAGCGCGCCGAGGGCAAAGAACGCGCCGCCGCTCCACACGCCCAAGGAGCGCCGGGCGCCGATCTCGCGCTCGACGCCGAGCTCGACCATGTCGTAATAGACCGCCCGGGCGATCAGGGCGTCGAGACGATCCCGCAAGGCAAGATAGGGCGCGAGCTCGCCACTCTCGGGACGCGGACGCATCCGGATCGGGTGCTCGGGGCCGGCCGCGACTTCCTCATCGACATTGGTGCGGAAGCTCAGGAGCTGATCCTCGCCGCGCCCTGAGACCCGCATCTCGACCGCCAGGAAGGGCGCGTCATCGACCTCGACGCGCACCTTCTCGACCGGGGTGACGAGCCAATAGTCGCCGGCGGCATCGCGCATCAACACGCTGGCGAAGAGCCCGACGAGGGCTTTGCGCCCGATCGGCGAGCCGTGATAGAGCCACGTCCCATCGCGCGCAATCCTGAAATCGGCGCGCTCGGCATGCCGTGGCGCGCACGCTTCCTCAGGCGGCTCGCCGGCACTCAAGAGAGCTCCGAGCGCGTCGGGATCGACCCGTCGCGTCATGGGATGGCGCCGGTCCTTGGAGGATGCGCCACGCGCGCTCTCGTCCGCATGGCGTCATTATGCCGGAAGCGGCACGGCGCCGGAAGCGGCGCCCGCTCAACCGCCGCGCCGCGCTTCGCGCGCCCTAGGCCGTGACCTCGCGCAGGACGGAGGCGATCCGCCCGGCGTCGGGAACCCAGAGATCTTCGAGCACACCGGAGAAGGGCACGGGCGTGTGGGGCGCGGTCACCATCCTGACCGGCGCCTTGAGGGCATCGAAGCAGCGTTCGAGCGCGAGCGCCGCGATGTCGGCCGCGATACCGCAGCGCGGCGTGGCCTCATCGACGACGACGAGACGCCCGGTGTTCTCGACGCTCTCGATCACCGTCTCCTCGTCGAGCGGCGAGGTGGTGCGCAGGTCGATGATCTCACATTCGGTCCCCTCCTGGGCGAGCACCTCGGCCGCCTCGCTCGCGAGATGGAGCATGCGCCCGAGCGTCACGATGGTGACGTCATCCCCCTCACGGACGATGTTCGCCTCGCCGAACGGAATAGCGTAGGGCTCCTCGGGAACCTCGCCCTGCATGTCGTAGAGCATCTTGTGCTCGAAGAAGATCACGGGATCGTCGTCGCGGATCGACTGGATGAGGAGCCCCTTCGCGTCATAAGGCGTGGACGGAATCACGCATTTCAGTCCCGGGATGTGGGTGAAAACCGAATGGAGCGATTGCGAGTGATGCGCCGCCGCCCGGTAGCCCGCGCCCATCGAGGTGCGCACCACGACGGGGGTGACTGCCTTGCCGCCGAACATGTAGCGGAATTTCGCCGCCTGATTGTAGATCTGATCGAAGCAGACGCCGAAGAAGTCGTTGAACATGAGCTCCGGCACCGCGCGCATGCCGCAGACCGCGGCGCCGACGCCGGCGCCGATGAAGGCCGCCTCGCTGATCGGCGTGTCCAGGATGCGCCCGTTATATTTACCCCAGAGCCCCTTGGTGACCCCTTGATCGCCGCCCCAGGCATCCATCTCGCCGTCGGCACCGGTTCCCCCGATCACGTCCTCGCCCATGACGATCACCCGCTCATCGCGGGCCATCTCCTGATCGAGGGCCTCATTGAGCGCCTGACGAAAGCTGATCCTACGCGCCATCCCTCGACATCCTTAAGCTCCCGCAATCTCGAGCGGTACGCACGCCCTCACAACGAGCCGAGAAAACTCTTGATCAGCCCGTTCACCTCGTTCGCGGCTTCCATCTGCACCATATGTCCCGCCGCGAAGATCTCGACCCGGGGCGCGCCCGGCAAATCGCGCGCATGGGAAGCGGGGATGATCCGGTCCTCTTCGCCCCAGATCACGAGGAGCGGAACGCCGAGATCGCCGAGCCGGTCCCTGAACATCGTCGTTTGAACCCCATCGGCGATCAGCGCGCCGGCGATGGTGCGAAGCGCGGCGTCGACCCCGTCGAGCCGCTTGAACTTCAAGATGTCGTCGACGAGTTGGCGGTTCACCAGCGAGGGATCGGCGAAAAGCTTCTCGAGGTGAGGTTTGATCTCCTTGCGCCGGACGGCGCCGACGAAGCCCTCGATATAGGCCACGTCGAGCTCAGGCCCGAGCCCGGCGCTGGCGATCAGGGTGATCGAGCGGGCGCGGGACGGATCGGCGAGCGCGAGCTCGAGCGCCACCGCGCCTCCCATCGAATGGCCGATGAGATGGGCCTTCGCGATCCCGAGCGCGTCCATGAAATCCGCGAGCACGCCCGCGAACGCGCCCAGGTCGCCCTCGCCCACATCCTTGGAGGACTCCCCGTGACCCGGCAGATCGAGCGCATAGACGGCGCGCTCCTCGGCGAGCGCATCGTGATTGAAGAGCCAGTTGTTCAAGTCCCCGCCGAAG
>JAPUJA010000167.1 GCA_027296525.1 Pseudomonadota bacterium
TCACCCTCGACGTCGGCGGGACCTCGACCGACGTTTCCCTGGTGCAGGGGCTCATGCCCCAGCTCACGAGCGCGTCCTTCGTCGAGAGCTATCCGGTCAAGACCCCGATGCTCGATATCATCACGGTCGGCACCGGCGGCGGCTCGATCGCCTGGGTCGACGCCTATGGCGGGCTCAAGGTCGGCCCCCAAAGCGCGGGCGCCGATCCGGGGCCGATCTGCTATGGGCGTGGTGGGACGAAGCCCACGGTGACCGATGCGGCGCTCGTGCTCGGGCGGCTTCCGGGCGAGCTCATCGGGGGCGAGCTCCCGCTCGATCCGGCGGCGGCGCGTGACGCTTTTGGCGCGCTCGGGAAGACATTCGACATGGCGCCGGAGGCGGCGGCGGCGGGCGTGTTCGAGATCGCGGCGGCCAACCAGGTGCACGGCATCCGCCAGGTGACGACGACCCGCGGGCGCGATCCCGGCCTCTACACCCTCGTCGCCTTCGGCGGGGCGGGCGGCATGTTCGCGGCCGAGGTCGCCGACTTCTTGAACATCCGCACCGTGCTCTCGCCGCCCAATCCGGGAAACCTTTCGGCCTTCGGGCTCCATGTCTCCGACATCAAGCGGGATTACATCCGCACCCTCGTGCGCCCGCAATCGAGCGCAGAAGCGGATGAGATCGAGCGGGTTTGGCGGGAGCTCGAAGAGCAAGGCCGGAAGGAAATCACGCAGGAGGGCGTGGCGGCCGGTGACATCGAGCTCGTGCGGCTTGCCGACCTGCGCTATGTGGGCGAGGGCTACGAGGTGCCGGTCGCGATCCCCGGCGGCCGGGTCGGGGGCGATGCGCTCGAGGCCATGTGGTCGTCCTTCCACCATGTCCACGAAGAGACCTTCGGTTTCGCCTATCGGGGCGAGCAGGACGTCGAACTCGTGAATTTGAGAGTCCAGGCGATCGGCCGTGTGAACCGCCCGAAGGTCGCGGAGATCGAGCCGAACGGCGCGGACCCCGAGCCCGCCGGACGGCGGCGGGTCTATTGGCGCGGGATGGGCTGGATCGACTGCCCGATCTACCGGCGCGACGAGCTCGGCGCGGGCGCCCGCCTCGAAGGACCGGCCATCCTCGAGGAATACGGCTCCACCGTCGTCGTTCCGCAATCCTGGCGCATGGCTGTCGATCGCCATGGGATTCTCAAGCTGGAGAAGATGCGATGAGTGGCGCGCACGCGAATCTTGATCCGGTCGAGCTCGAAGTGATCACGGGCACCATCCGTTCGGCCGAGCTCGAAATCGAGGCCGCCGTCGAGCGCACCTCGCGCTCGCCGATGATCCGCGATCAACATGATTACCGGGTCGCGCTCTTCGACGCGCGCTGCCGCAAGCTCACGGGGCGCTCCTATTCGGCGCTGGTCGAGCCGGTGTTCGAATTTTTCGGCCATGACGACATCCATCCGGGCGACGTGTTCTTCTGGAACGATCCCTACAACAGCGCGGGCGGGGTGGGACACATACCGGACCTCGTGACCACGATCCCGATCTTCTTCGATGAGCGCTTGATCGGCTTCAGCCAAGTCTTCGGCCATCACGACGACGTGGGCGGCTCCGTGCCGGGGAGCCTGCCGGTGCACGCCACCGACATGTGGGCAGAGGGACTCGTCGTGCCGCCGATCAAGCTCTATGAAAAGGGCAAGCTCAACAAGGCGGCCTACGCCATCATCGCACGCAACTCGCGGCTTTCCGATCACCTGAAGGGCGACATCGACGCCGAGATCGGCGCCGCGCGGCTCGGCTCGCGGCGGGTCGTCGCCATGGCTGAGCGTTACGGCATCGATGCGCTCGAAACAGCGTTCGACGCCATCATCGAGAACTGCACTCGCATCCTCCGCGAGGAGCTGCTGCCCAAGATCAAGGACGGCGTCTACAGCTGGGAGGACTACATCGAGAACGACGGCGTCGATGCTCCGCGCCTGCATGCGCTTCGCATGACCATGACCAAGACGCCCGAGAAGATCATCCTCGATTTCACCGGGACCGATCCCGAGACCAAGGGCCCGATCAACTGGGCGATCGACTATTGCGAGGGCCGTTTCGTCCGCAAATGGCTGGCGCCCGTGCTGCGCTCGCTCGCGGCGACGCCCGAGCGCGCGGCCGAGATCGACATGAACGAAGGCGTGCTCGATGTGATCGAGGTGCGCTTTCCCGGGAAAGGGACGCTGGTGACCCCCAATTTCGGACGCCCCACCGGGCTGCGCTTCTTTATTCTCCTGCGCTCGCTCGGCGTGTTCGCGGCGTGTCTGGCCAAGGCGACGGGCGGCCGTATGCCCGCCGACCACGAGACCATCCGCATCTGGGGGCTCCATGGCGGCCGGACGAATGACGAGTTCTTCCTCTTCCGCGAGGTGCTGGGCGGCGGCGGCCCGGGGCGTCCATGGGCGGACGGAAGCGACGTGGTGCATATCGTGCCGAACTCGCGCAATCTCCCGGCGGAGTTTTCTGAAACCCGCTATCCTGTGCTCGTCGAGAAGCTGGGGCTGGCCACCGATTCGGGGGGTCCCGGCTATCGCCGCGGCGGCTTCGGATATGACAAGCGTATCCGCGTGCTGACCGATTGCCGGCTTCTCTCGAACGCGGACAGGGCCATGGTGAACACCTATGGCGTGAATGGCGGCCGGCATGGCGAGAACTATCGGATCGCCATCGAGAAGCCCGATGGCGTAATCGAAGAGCTTCCCGGGATGATCGACGATCACGAGACGCGCGCGGGCTCGATCGTGCGCGTCGTGACCACCGGCGGCGGGGGCTGGGGCGATCCGCTCGAGCGCGAGATGGAAGCGGTTTGCTACGACGTTCAATGCGGGCTCGTCTCGCTCGAGGCCGCCGGGCGCGACTACGGCGTCGTGCTGACCAAGGAGGATGCGCGCTACCGCGTCGACCTCGAGGCGAGCGAGCGCCTGAGGGAGGAGCTGCGCGCCAGGCGCGACGGGCTCGCGATGTTCGATCGTGGGCCCTATGCCGAGACCAAGAAGAGCGCGATCGATCGGCCGAAAGGCTGGAAGGATCCCGACGAGGGTTGGCCGGCGAGCGGGGTCGCGGTGTGAAGCCGCCGCTCTTTGATTATCTCGCGCCGGTGAGCGTGGAAGAGGCGATCGCGGCGCGCGCGCGGTATCAGTCGTCGGCGCTGCTCGCCGGCGGGCAGAGCCTCATACCGGCGCTTAATTTTCGCATCAGCCATCCCGAGGCCGTGATCGATCTCAAAGGCATCGAGTCCTTGCGCGGGGTCGAGCTCCAGGGCTCGGAGATTGTCATCGGCGCCATGGCGCGCCATCGCGAGGTCGAGCTCGACGAGGCGATTTTTAAGGCGAACCCCCTGATCCGCGAGACGCTCGGACATGTCGCCCATATCGTGATCCGCAACCGTGGCACCGTGGTCGGCAGCCTCGCCCATGGCGACGCGGCGGCCGAGATGCCGGCGCTCTTCCTCGCGACCGGGGGTTCGGTCACGGCCCGAGGCCCGGGGGGGAGCCGGGAGATCGCGGCGGGAGAGCTTTACCGATTTCACCTCACCACCTCGCTCGAGCCCGATGAGCTCGTTACCGAAGCGCGCATCCCGGCGCTGCCCGCCCGGACGGGCTGGTCCTTTCAGGAGTTCGCGCGCCGGCGCGGCGATTACGCGCTCGCGGGCGTCTGCGCGTTGATCACGCTCGAGGCGAGCGGTGCTTGCCAGGGGGCGCGGCTTTCGGCCTGCGGCATCGCCTCGACGCCCGTGCGTCTCGTGAAGGCCGAGGAGGTCTTGACCGGCACGAGCCTCGAAACGGAGACGGTGAATGAGGCGGGCCGGGCGGCGTGCGCCCATGTCACGGCGCCCGACGACAACCAGACGACGAGCGCCTTTCGCAAGCAGCTCGTCCAGACGCTCGTTACGCGTACGATCACCCGGGCACTGGCGCGCGCGCGCGCGCGGCTGTGAGGGCGGGCCCCGTGACCGGAAGGAGCGCCGAGGCGCCGAGCGCCGAGGCGTCGGAACGCTCGAGCGATCCCAGGCTCCTGCTCCGGCTCACCGTCAATGGCGCGGAAATCGAGCGCGAGGTGAGCCCGCGCCTGCTCTTGAGCGATTTCCTGCGCCATGAGCTCGGCCTCACGGGGACCCATGTGGGCTGTGAACAGGGCGTCTGCGGCTGCTGCACGGTGATGATCGACGGGCGCGCGGCGCGCTCCTGCCTCGCCCTCGCGGTCCAGGCCGACGGCGCGACCATTCGCACGATCGAAGACGTCGCCTCGGCCGACGGCACGCTCCATCCGATTCAACAGGCCTTCCAGGAGTGCCACGGGCTGCAATGCGGCTTCTGCACGCCGGGCTTCATCATGGGCGTGTTGAGCCATTTCGAGGAAGCGCGCATGCCGGATCTTTCCGAGGACGGGATACGGGAAATGCTCTCCGGCAATCTCTGCCGCTGCACCGGCTACCAGCATATCGTGGCCGCCGTGAGACGCGCCGCCCGGCTCATGAACCTCGATGGCCCGGAGAAGGGCTGAGGCGATGTCGACCCAACGTTTCGGCGAGCGGGTCCCGCGGCTCAACGACGCCAAGCTGCTCCGCGGTCAAGGCTGCTATGTGGACGATGTCCCTCTTCCCGGCGCATATCATGCCGTTTTCTTGAGAAGTCCCTTTGCGCGTGCGCGGATTCTCTCGATCGATGCAAGCGCGGCGAGGGAGCATCCCAGTGTCGCCGCGGTCTACACCTGCGATGACCTCGGACCGCTCGATCAGCCGCTTCCCATGTTAAGCCCCCATCCGGCGATCATCGCAGCGCGCACCCAGCGCCCGCTCGCGCGCGATGAGGTCTTCCATGTGGGTCAGACGGTCGCCATGGTGATCGCCGTCGATCGCTACACGGCGGAAGACGCGTTGCGCTTGATCGATGCCGACTATGAACCGCTTCCCGTCACCGTCGATCTCGCGAGCGCCGCGGCGCCCGGCGCTCATCCGGTGCACCCCGATCTCACGGACAACATCGTCGGCCACTTCGCGCAGCGCTCGGGCGATCCGGACGGTGCGTTCGCGAAGGCCGAGCATGTGACCTCGCTTCGCGTTCGGATGGACCGGAGCACGGCGGCTCCGATCGAGACTCGCGCGATCGCCGCCCGCTGGGAAGCGGCAACCGGCGAGCTCACGGTCTGGGATACGACCCAGGCGCCGATCTCGATCCGCGATGGACTCGCCTCCATTCTCGGGCTCGAAGAGAACAAGCTTCGCGTGATCGCGCCCGATGTCGGCGGCGGCTTCGGCCAAAAGGTGATGCTCTTCTATCCGGAGGAAATTCTCGTTCCCTGGGCCGCGATGCGCCTCGCTCGGCCCGTCAAATATGTCGAGGACCGCACCGAGAATTTCATCGGCTCGAGTCAGGAGCGCACTCAGATCCACGAGATTCAACTGGCGGCGACGAAGGACGGCACGGTCATCGGGCTCAAGGATTCCTTCCTCCACGATTCCGGCGCCTTCGCCCCCTACGGCATCGAGGTGCCGCGCGTCTCGGCCTCGGCGATCGCCGGCCCCTATCGGATTCCCAACGTCGATGTCGAATTCAAGGCGATCTACACGCCGACCGTTCCGGTGACGCCTTTTCGGGGCTCCGGGCGCCCGCACGCCTGCTTCGCGCTCGAAAGGGCGATGGACCAGCTCGCCGACGAGCTCGGGCTCGACCGTTTCGAGCTTCGCCGGCGCAACCTGATCGGGCCGGATGAGTTCCCCTATGTGCGCGAGGGCCTCAAATATGTCGACGATGGGACCATCACCTACGACAGCGGGCAGTATCCCAAGGCGCTCGCCATGATCGAGGAGGCGATCGATCTCGAGCGCTTCCGGCGCGAGAAGGACGCGGCGGCGAAAGAAGGCCGCTATCTCGGGCTCGGCCTCGCCTTTTACATGGAATGCACCGGCCTTGGCCCCTATGACGGCTGCCGCATCCGCGTCCATCCGGCGACGGGCAAGGTCTCGGTCAATACGGGCCTTGCGAGCCAGGGCCAGGGGCACGAGACCGTCTTCGCCCAGATCGCCGCGGATCGGCTCGGGGTTCCGATCGAGGATGTGATCGTTGCCCAGGGCGATACGGCGGCATTCGATCGGGGCGGGGGAAGCCATTCCAGCCGCTCGGCCGTGGTCGGCGGCAACGCCGTTCACAAGGCGGCCGTCCGGGTGCGCGCGCAGATCCTCGAGACGGCCGCCCGGCTCATGGCGGTGCCCGAGGAATCGCTCGAGCTCGCCGACGGGCGCGTCACGGTCAAGGGCGCGAACCGTTTCATGACGCTCGCCGAGATTGCGATCGCGGCCAACCCGCTGAGCTCTCCCTTCGACCGCCCGGCGGAGGTGGTTTCGCAATACGGCACCGCCGGGCAAGAGCTCGTCACGGTCGGCGAGGGAAGGGCGCCCGGAATCGAGGCGAGCGCGTATTACAGCCCGTCGGCCTCCCCTTGGGCCTACGGCGTGCATGCGGCCATCGTCGAGGTCGATCCCGATCTCTGTTCGATCGCGTTCAAGCGCTATCTCTCGGTCCATGATTGCGGAAAGATGATCAATCCGACGATCGTCGAAGGTCAGATGATCGGCGGCATCGCCCAGGGCATCGGCGGCGCGTTCTACGAGCGGCTCGACTATGACGAGGACGGCATCATCACCAATGCAAGCTTCATGGAGTTCCTGATGCCTTACGCGACCGAGGTGCCGAAGATTGAGATCATGCATCTCGAGACCCCCTCGCCGGCAAATCCGCTCGGCATCAAGGGCGCGGGCGAGGCGGGCACGATCGCCGTGCCCGCGGTCGTCGCGTCCGCCGTCGAGGACGCGCTCAAGCCCCTGGGCGTCGGGCGTTTCCATCACGCGCCCCTCTCGCCCAACATGATCTTCGAGGCGATCACGAGAGCGCGTGCGAAGGCGGGCGGTTGAGGCCGTCTGCGCCACTCCTCAAGGTGGAAAGCCCCGTCGCGTCGGGTGAGGAGGGGAGCTAACGCGTCGGGAAGGGCACGGGCTACGGGCGCGCGCGGAACGGGCGGAGCAGGCCTGCGAGGAAGCGCTTGAGGCTTTGGCGAAAGAGCACGAACAAAAGCCGCCCGCCCCTGAGCTCTTGGCTCCCGATGCTCCCGGCTTCATCTTCGCCTGCGGCGGCGAGCTTCGCGTTGAGACAATCGACGAATTGGGTGGTCAGCGCATGCGCGACGTCGTGGATGATCGCGCCCCGTCCGATTTGCGCGAGCGCGCCGGCGAGTTTGATCTCACCTCTCAAGGTCACTTCGGTGCCGTTCGCGCCGTGGGGCGTGAGTTCGTAGGTCACGGAGGCGGCGGCGCGGTTTCCGCCGCGCTTGTCGATCCCCTTGGCGTCGAGCCGGCAACGGTGCGCCGCCGCGTCGGTTTCGACGATCGTGGCCTCACCCTCGAAGGTGGCCGAGATGGGACCGACCCTCACCGTCACCACGCCGCGGTAAGACATATCGCCGGTCTCTTCGGTGAGAGCGAGGCCCGGCATGCAGGTCACGACCTCGGGCACGTTCTGGAAGAATTGCCAGACCCGCTCGAGGGGATGCTCGGTGATGAAGGACTCTGTGATCTCGGGCAAGCTTGACCTCTACGGGCGAGACGGGAGGGCGAGTATATATCGCCGATGGCGCGAGGCCATCGCCAATCGGGACGGCTTGTGGGTATAGTTTGCGGTCTTCCGGGGATTTTTCACGTTATCGCCAATCGTCGCGCCGCGCCCGGCGCAAGGGGGTCCGGATGGAGCATCGCCTCGCCCATATGACGTCACAGGAGGTCGAGACGGTGCTCGCCGACGGGCGCATGGTCATCCTGCCGACCGGCGCGACCGAGGCCCACGGACCGCACCTTCCCATCGATACCGATACCCATCAGGCCGAACATATGGCCGTCGAGCTCGCGAAACGGGTGGGCGCGGTGGTCGCTCCGCCCGTGGCCTACGGCATCTCCCAGACCTTCGAGCATTTCGCAGGCACCCTATCGCTCTCGATCCCGACCTATCAGCAGATGGTCTACGAGCTCGCCGCCGCGCTCATCCGTCAGGGGTTTCGCCATGTCTTTCTGCTCAACGGCAACCGCCCCAACGGCACCTCCAATGACGCGGTGGCCCGGCGCCTGATCGACGATCTGGACGAGGCGTTTGATTTCATGGTGACAGCGGTGAGTTATTGGGAGCCGGGAGCGGCCAAGATTCACAGCTTGCGCAAGTCGAAGGTCGGGGGCATGGGCCATGGCGGCGAGTTCGAGACGTCCTTTCAGCTCGCGACGCGCCCCGAACTCGTGCACGGGGACCGCCTCGAAGATGTCGATGCGCCGCTCGTGCGCTGGGATCTCGTGGCGCCCGTGGCGCCCGCCCGGAGCTACGCGCGCCGGCCGAGTCCAAAGCGGGGTCACCCGTCGATCTTCGGCGATCCCGGGCCGGCGAGTGCCGCGTCGGGCAAAGCCTTCATCGAGGCCGCTCTCGACGGGCTCGCCGAAATGGTGAAGGAGATCGGCGCGTCCTACGGCGAACGCCGTTAAGCCTCTCGGCCAAGCGTATCGCCGGGCCGCCAGCCGAGCGCGATCGAGATCGACTGAGCGGTGCCGAGGAGCGATTCGAGCACCTCCTCCTCCCGCGCCGCGTGGCGGAGCGCTGATCGGCGCGCGATGTAGCAGACGGCGGCGACGGCCTCGCCCTTGCGATTGAAGATCGGCGCGGAGAGAGAGCCCGTAAAAGCCTGCACGTCGCCCTCGGTTCGAGCAAAGCCCTTCGCCCGGATTTCGTCGAGTCGCGCGCGCAAGACCTCGGGCTCCGTGATGGTCTCGGGCGTCAGGCGTTCGAGATCGCGGGCGAGATAGGACTCGACGAACCGAGGCTCCGCATAGGCGAGCAAGACCTGGCCTTTCGAGCCGCAATGAAGCGGAAAGTGATGGCCATAGGTCGCCTTCGTGATCGCTTCGCCCGTGCGGTGCTGGGAATAGAGCGTGACCGAAACATCCCCGAGACGCTCGACGAGCTGCACGGTGAACTCGACACCCTCCGCGGCGATCTCGAGATAGGGTTGTGCCGCTTCGAGGACGGGGTGGTTGGCGAGATAGCCGGTTCCGATGTACCACAGGCGCGGCCCGATGCTGTAACGGTTCGAATCCGGGTCCCTCTGAAGGAAACCGCCTTGCTCGAGCTCGCTCAAGGTCCGGTGGAGCGTGGCCCAGGGAAGCCCGAGGCCTTCCGCCGCGTCGGTCGCGCGGCCCGGATGCCGGGCGAGATATTCGAGCAGCTGGAGCGCCCGGCGCACGCCTTTGAGCAGCGCGGGCCGCGAACCGTCATCTTCTTCGGTCCTTGTTCCCGTCTTTCGCCGCGCCATTCGGTTTTCCCAAGTAATCTCGCCGCCCCGCCGGTTTCGCGACCCTCTCCTCATCGGCTCGCGGCGCTGTTCACTCTGGATATTATGTACGCATTCCGGATATATGGACAGGCCGGGCCTCAATCGAGGGCTGCGAGGGGATGAGCGTTTTCGAGCATGAGGCCTTTAGGGACCATGAGCGGGTCGTCTTCTGCCGCGAGCCCGAGGTTGGTCTCCGGGCCATCATCGCGATTCATGACACCACGCTCGGGCCGGCGGCGGGCGGCTGCCGCATGTGGCCCTATGGTTCGAGCGAGGAGGCGTTGACGGACGTCCTCCGCCTGGCGCAAGCGATGAGCTACAAGAACGCGCTCGCCGGCCTTGCGCTCGGCGGCGGCAAATCGGTCATCATCGCCGACGCCAGATGCGCGAAGACGCCCGCCTTGCTGCACGCCTTCGCGCGCGCGGTTGAGGAGCTCGGCGGGCGCTACTACACGGCCGAGGACATCGGGATCGGCATGGCGGATGTCGAGACCTTGGGCGAGGTGACCCGGTATGTCTTCGGCCGCTCGCGCGAGGGCGGCTCGGGCGATCCCTCGCCTTTCACCGCGCGCGGGGGGTTCGAGGGCATCCGCGCGGCGGTAAGGCACCGGCTGGGCCGCGACGATCTCGAAGGCCTCGGCGTCGCCCTCCAGGGCGTCGGCAATGTCGGCTACGCGCTCGCGGCGCTGCTGAGTTCCGCGGGCGCGCGGCTCATCGTGGCCGATACCGAGCGGGCCAATCGGGAGCGCGCTGAAGACGAATTCGGCGCGAAGGCCGTCGAGGCCTCGGTGATCCATTCACAAGACGCCGACGTCTTCGCCCCTTGCGCCATGGGGGCCGTGTTGAATGACGCGACGATCCCTGAGATCAAGGCGCCGATCGTGGCCGGTGTCGCCAACAATCAACTCGCCGAGGAGCGTCACGGCCGCGCGCTTCGGGATCGCGGCATCCTGTATGCGCC
>JAPUJA010000168.1 GCA_027296525.1 Pseudomonadota bacterium
ACGGCGATCACGACAATCTTGGGGGTTTTCCAAACACGACGCATCATTATTTCTCCCCATCTCCCCTTGGTTCCAACTCCACAAGGCCCTCGACCCGTCATCACAAGCCCTAGCCTTGCTTGCCATGGAGACGGCAAGCGGAGTGAAATGTTGGGAGATTATCGGGGCTGCCCCGAGCCGGTGTCAAGCACTTCCGCCCATCGGGGCCTTGAGGCAGGACGATGGGTCGCGGGTTGTGCGCCCCGTATGGGGCCCTGCCCATGCGCGGGCGCATCGGCTCCAGCGCAAGACGGCGCTCGGCCTTGCTTTTTCTTGAGCGGTCATCGCGCGAAAGCCGGTCTCGGCGGGCCCGGTCGCGCGGCGATCCTTTCGAGGCCGATGCGCACCCCCAGCGGCGCGTTGGCTTCGCTTGACGCCTCGGCCGCCACGCCAATAGATTGGCCGCGCCTAGATTGGCCGTGCCGCGTCGGGTGAGGCGCGAGAGCAGGGGGATACGCCGCCTTCGATGATGCGCGCCAGCCGGTTATTTCTCGTCGTCGTTTTCTTGGTCGCCGCCGTGCCTGCGCTTGCGAGCGACCTGCCGGCCATCAGGGTGGGGGTGCTCAAATTCGGCACCGTCAATTGGGAACTCGATGTGATCCGCCACCATGGCCTCGATCGCGCGGAAGGGATCGATCTCAAGGTCACCGCCTATGCCAGCAAGCAGGCAACGGCCATCGCGCTTCAGGGCGGCGCGGTCGATGTGATCGTCACCGATTGGTTTTGGGTCTCGCGGCTGCGCTCACTCGGGACCGACTACACGTTCGCGCCCTATTCCACCTCGGTCGGGGCGCTCGTGGTTCCGGCCGGCTCAAACATACGAAGCCTCGCCGATCTCGCGGGCAAACGGATCGGCATCGCCGGCGGCCCGATCGACAAGAGTTGGCTCCTGTTTCGGGCGCTGGCACGTAAACGTCACGGCATGGATCTGGAACGCGAGGCCGACGCGGTGTTCGCGGCGGCGCCGCTGCTCAACGAGCAGATCAAGGCGGGCCGCTTGGACGCGGTGGTGACCTTCTGGCACTACGTCGCGCGCCTCGAGACCGCCGGGATGCACGTGCTGATCGGGATCGAGGAGGTGACCCAGGCCCTTGGGATCGACGCGCGCGTGCCCCTCCTCGGCTACGTCTTCCGCGAGAGCTGGGCCGAGGCCAAGAAGCCGGAGGTTCTGGCCTTCTTGCGGGTCTCGCGCCAGGCGAAGGAGATCTTGCGGGAATCGGACGCCGAATGGGAACGTTTGCGTTCGATGACGCGCGCCGCGGACGAGGAGACGCTCATCGCGTTGCGCGAGTCCTACCGCGCGGGCATACCCGAGAGCTGGGGTGAGGTGGAGCGGGGCGCAGCGGTTGCTATGTTCGATATCCTGAAAGAGCTCGCCGGAGAAAAGCTGGTTGGGCCGAGCGGCGAGATGCAGGCGGGAACCTTCTGGCCCGCCGTGACGTACTGAACCTTCGGCGGCGCCGTGAAATCTTCGATTTGGATTCAGCTGGCCTCGGTGGCGCTGCTGCTTGTGCTCTGGCACGCCGCCGCGCTCGCCGCGGACAGCGCCTTTCTGCCGGGGCCGCCCGCGGTCTTTGCCGCGTTGATCCACGACATCGGCACCGGGGAGTTGCCCTATCACGTCGGCGTCACGCTCGCCCGGGTCGCGGTGAGCTTCGTGATCGCCATGCTGATCGGAACCGCCGTCGGGTTCTTGATGGGCCGGGTCAAGCCGCTCGATCGGTTCTTCGACAGTTGGCTGATCCTCTTTCTCAACGTTCCGGCCTTGGTGACCATCATTCTCGCCTATGTCTGGTTCGGTCTCATCGAAGCGGCCGCGGTGGGCGCCGTCGCGCTCAACAAGATCCCGATCGTCGTCGTCAATGTGCGCGAAGGCGCGCGCGCGCTCGATCGCTCCTATCTGGAAATGGCCGACGTCTTCCAGCTCGATCCGTGGCGCGTGCTGCGGCACGTCGTGTTGCCCCAGCTCTATCCCTTCCTCGTGGCGGCGGCGCGCTCAGGGCTTGCCTTGATCTGGAAGATCGTCCTGGTGGTCGAGTTGCTGGGCCGGGGCAATGGCGTCGGCTTTCAGCTCTATCTGTTCTTCCAGCTCTTCGATGTGACGCACATTCTGGCCTATACCATCGCCTTCATCATCATTATCCAGGTGCTCGAACTCGCCATTCTTCAGCCGCTCGAACGGCGGGCGACGAGGTGGCGGTTGTGAATCGGCTCGAGATCGATATTGGCCTGAAGCGCTTTGCGCCGGTCGATCGGGCGGATGAACAGATCGCGCTCAAGGATGTACGGCTCGGCGTGCCTTCGGGCGCGTTCGTCTGCGTCGTCGGCCCGTCGGGCTGCGGCAAGACCACCCTTCTCAACATCGTCGCGGGGCTCGATCGCGCGTTCGACGGGCGTATCGATTATGGCGACAATCAGGTTCGCCCGAGGATCGGTTACGTCTTCCAGGAGCCGCGGCTGCTGCCCTGGCGCACCGCGGGCGAAAACATCGAGCTTGTGCTGAGCCACACGGGGCGCGACTCCGGCATCGTCGATGAGCTGCTGGCGGCGACCGGCTTGGAGAAGGCGCGTCATGTCTATACCAACCGCCTCTCACTCGGCATGAGCCGGCGCGTCGCGCTCGCACGCGCCTTCGCGGTCGAGCCCGAGCTTCTCTTGATGGACGAGCCCTTTGTGTCGCTCGACGAGGCCACGGCGCGCCAGCTGCGTCTGCTGCTGCTCGACATCTGGCGGGCGCGCCCGACCACCGTTCTGTTCGTGACCCACGACTTGCGCGAGGCGATCGCGCTGGCCGACCGTATCGTGATCCTCTCGCCCTCGCCGGGTTCCGTGCTCGCCGAAGTTCCCGTCGATCTGCCGCGCGATCGGCGGGGCGACGAGGCCGCGATCGATGCCTTTCGCGAGACACTCCTTCGCCGGCAAGAGGCCGCGTTCGAGGGCGTGGACTAAGCCCCGATGCCGGCACCCTCAGCCACCGGTCTTGCGACTCACTATGCCGCGTGCCGGGTTGTAGGCGTAAATCGCGATCGTCATGAAGACCACGAACACCCCGAGGGTGACGGCGAGCGAGAGCGTGTTGACCTCGCCGTAAAGCGCGAAGCGGATCGTCTCCACCACGTGCGTGAAAGGATTGAGGGCGCAGATGTGATAGAGCAGCTCGCTCGACTCCTTCATCTTCCACAAGGGATAGAGCGCCGAAGACAGGAAAAACATGGGAAAGATCACGAAATTCATGATCCCGGCAAAGTTCTCGAGCTGTTTGATGACTGAGGAGAGCAACATGCCGAGCGCACCCAGCATGAGCCCGGTAACAATCAGCGCCGGCAAGAGGCTCAGATAGCCGAACGCAGGCGCCTCGATACCGAAAAGATAAGCGATCAGCAGGAAGGCGTAGACCTGGAGAATCGAGACGAAGGTGCCCGCGAACAGCTTGCAGGTCAGCAGATACCAGCGCGGCAGGGGGCTCACGAGCAGCGTGCGCATGCTGCCCATCTCGCGGTCATAGACCATGGAGAGCGAGCTCTGCATCCCGTTGAAGAGCTGGATCATGCCGATCAGCCCGGGCGCGATGTAAACCTCGTAGGTGATGTAGGTTTCGTAAGGCGGAATGATCGAGACACCGAGCGCGGCGCGAAAGCCCGCGGCAAACACCAGGAGCCAGACCAGGGGCCGGACCAGCGCGGCGAGGAAGCGCTCGCGCTGATTGACGAAGCGCAGCGCCTCGCGCGCGAGGATCCCCAGAAAACAGCGAAGATAATGAGCCGCGCTCATGGCTTCGGTGCGTTCCGTGTGAGCGCGTCGAACGCCTCGCCGATGCTACCCCCACCCGCATCGCGGACCACATCGCCGACCGCTCCTTGAGCGCGGATCGATCCCTCGTGCAGAACGATCACGCGGTCGTCATCGAACACCTCGTCGATCAAGTGTGTCGCCCACAGCACGGCGATCGCGTCTCGGCGCGACAGATCGTGGACATGCTCGACGATCCCGCGCCGGGTGGGCACGTCGAGCCCGACGGTCGGCTCGTCCAAGAGCAAAAGGCGCGGCCGGTGCAAGAGCGCGCGCGCGATTTCGACGCGCCGTCGATGGCCGCTGTTGAGCCGGCGCACCTTCTCAGGTCCTCGTTCGGCTATCCCGAGGCGCGTCAGTTCGACGTCCATCCGTTCCTCCGTCGCCCTTGCGACTCTCATAGAGGTGCGTGACGAGCGAGAACAAGGTCGTCTTGCCCGCGCCGTTGGGGCCCAGAAGGACGACGAACTCGCCGGCCCGGATGGTGAAGGCGACCTCCTGGAGCGCGAAGCGCGCGCCGAAGGAATAGCTCAGGCTCTCGACCTTGAGGGCCGCACAGCCGGCGGCGTTCCCGGGCCGCTCGATCGCCTCGGCTCGAGAGACCATGGCCTCAGAGCCCGCAGGCGAAAGGCGCGTTCGCCACGCCGTTCATGGCCCCACGACCACGCCCCAGGGGAAGCGCCCGACGGTGATGGACTTGATGACCTTCAAGTCTTCGACGTCGATCACCGAGATATCGTTGCTTCGCCCGTTGGTGGTGAAGAGGCGCGTCTCATCGGCGTTGAAGGCGAGCTGCCAGACGCGGCTCCCAACCAGCAGATAGTCCTCGACCTCGTAGCTCTGCTGGTCGATCACGGCGATCCGATTGGCGGGGCCGAGGGCGACGAAACCCCAGCGCCCGTCGGAGGTGAGCCGGATGCCCACCGGCTGGATGCCCTCGCGGGTGACGCCCGAAATCTTGAAGGTGATCACCGTGACGATTTCGTACGTTGCCGTGTCGATGACGTTGATATTGCCGCCCACCTCCGAGCTCACCCAGACGTAACGGCCGTCTTGGGAAAACTCGGCGTAACGCGGCCTCGGATCCACGAGCACGTTGGCGACGATCTCGAGGCTCTCGGTATCGATGAAGTGGGCCATGTTGGTGGTTTCCGAGGTGTTGACGAGCCAGCGCCCGTCGCGGCTGATGCCCATGCCCTCGGGCTCGACGCCGACGGGGATCTCCGCCAAGACCTCGCTTTTTTCGATGTCGATCACGGTCACGAGGTTGTCGTCCTCGTTGGCGACGTAGAGAAACCGGCCGTTCGGGTGGAGTGCAAAGACTTCCGGATCGGGGCCTGAGGGAAGCTCGCCGACGAGCGTGCGGGTTTCGAGGTCGAGCAGCTGGATCGTGTCGTCCTCGCTCGCGCAGATGTAGAGGTGGCGCTTATCCGCGCTCAGCCCGATCCCGCGCGGGCGGCGCCCCACGGGCACCGTCTCGATCACCTCCAAGCTCTCGCCATCGATGATGCTGATGCTGTTGTCCTTCTCATTCGAGACATAGACCGTCTCGGCGGCGGCTCCATCGTAGGTTGCGACCGCGAGGGCCAAGATGACGGCGAGCGTACTCAGGCTTCTTCTCGTGGTCATGGGCGTCTCCCGGAGCTTTGTCATGAGAGCGTTTGCGGCCCCCAGAATGAAACTCTAACGCATATTCGCGCCCGTAGAAGGACCACCGGAAGCTCACGGGAGCCGTCGTCACGGGAGCCGTTGATCAAGTTGGCAGCCCGTTTCGGGCGCATCGTATCCCAGAGTGTCGAGTTCGCTGTGCTGATGCAGGAACCCCTTCTGCGGTGAGACCGAGACGAGCGCGCGCGGGGCCGCGAGCAGGACGGGCTGGCGGAGCTGGCCGTTCCACGGGCGGAAAGAGAGTGGCACGCCCTTGAAGGCGGCGAGAGCGAATTCGGGGCTGCGAAGATAGGCCTCGAGCGGCGCCAAATCGGTGGACGCGGCACGGGTCGCGGCCTCGCCGATGACGCGCACCGCCGTCCACACCGCGTGGTCGATGGCCGTCATCCGACGCCCGGCAAGCTTCTGAAACCGCCGCTGGAGCTGCCAGGCGCCCCATTGCTCGTGGGTCCAGTGCCACATGGTCGGCACCAGCCCTTGGGTTCCCGCCACGATCTTCGGATCCCAGGTGCGGTAGATCAGGTAGTCCCCGAACTCGCCGATCTCGTCGGCCACGATGAGCACGTCGTAATCGACCCCCTGGGTGAAGACGGGAATCTCGGCCTGGGCCGTGCGCCGGGCGTCCGGGCCATATTCCCAGACCTTCTCGGCGACGATCTTTGCGCCGAAACGCTTCGCCGCGCGCCGCACGGCATCGGCGAACAGCCGGTCCTCCACGCGTGTCCCCACCACCAGGAGCCACTCGCTCCATCGCTTCCAAATCAGATACTGCGCCAGCGCATCCGCGAGCATCGCCCGGCTCGGCAACATATGCACCACGTTGGCGCGGCACTCGGCGTCGCGCAGACGATCGTCAGGAGCGCC
>JAPUJA010000169.1 GCA_027296525.1 Pseudomonadota bacterium
TCGTGCGCTTCGGCTACAGGGGAAAATAACGCCGGGGCGCCCCGTGTTTCGGCGCTGAACACAGAGGAGAAGAGGTCCGAAATGGAATTCTCGGGAAAGAGCGCGTTCGTGACGGGCGGCGGCGGTGGCATGGGGCTCAACATCGCCCAGGACCTGCTGCGGGGCGGCGCCAATGTGACGCTTTTTGATCTCAAGCCAGCGCCCGCCGGGCTCGACGAGGGGCCGGGCAAGGCCACCTATGTGCAAGGGGATCTGACCGATGAGCCCCGTGTCGGAAAGGCCATGGCGCAAACCTTCGACGCCAACGGGCGGCTCGACTATCTCGTGAACGCGGCCGGCGTGCTCCTGCTCGGTCAGGACAAGTCGCTCGTCGAGATCGACCTCGATCTCTGGGACCGGGTGCTCGTGATCGATTTGAAATCTATGGTGCACACCGTGCGTCACGCCGTCCCGCTGATGCGTAAGAACGGCGGCGGTGCGATGGTTCACTTCTCGAGCGTGCAATGTCTTCGGGGCGACGATCAGCCGCAGGACGGCTACCAGGCGTCCAAGGCCGCAATGGTCGCGCTCTCGAAATCGATCGCCATCCAGTTCGCCGCCGACTACATCCGCTCAAACGTGATCTATCCGGGGCCGACGATGACCCCCATGCAGGCGCGCTGGGAGAACAACCCCGAAGCCCAGGCCGCGGTGGCGGGCCGTGTGCCGCTCGGGCGCATCGGCACGTCTCAGGACATGTCGAATGCCTGTCTCTTCCTGCTCTCGGAGAAGGCGTCGTTTATCACGGGCACCGAGCTGATCGTCGACGGCGGGGTCATGGCGAAGCCCTAGGCAACCTTCCGTGAGGAAGAGGCGTCGAGCTTTTCTGGTTTCGCGCCGCGAACTGGTCTAAAAGCCCTCGAGCGTTCGAGGAGACGAGACCCAGCCGGGGATGTCGCAGCCATGACGAACGGGCAGATCATCATATTCGCCATTCTGGGCGGTGTGCTCGTGTTCTTTGTGTGGGGCAGGTGGCGTTACGATCTCACCGCGTTCACCGCCTTGCTCGTCGGCGTGCTCACCGGCGTGGTGCCGATGGAGGAGGCTTTTCGGGGCTTCGGCCATCCCGCCGTGATCACCGTCGCGGCGGTGCTCGTGATCAGCCGCGCGCTCTCGAATTCGGGCGCGGTCGACCTCGTGGCGCGCTTCGTCGCCCCGGCCACCGAGCGGCACGCGGTGGCCCATATCGGCGCCCTTGGCGCCCTCGCGGCCGGGTTGTCCGCCTTCATGAACAATGTCGGCGCGCTCGCGCTTCTGCTGCCGGTCGCGCTCCGCTCGGCGGCGAAGACGGGCCGTTCGCCCGCCGTGATCCTCATGCCTCTTTCCTTCGCGTCGATCCTGGGCGGACTCGCGACCCTCATCGGCACGCCGCCCAACATCATCGTCGCGACATATCGTGCCGAGGTCGAGGGCGAGGCCTTCGGCATGTTCGATTTCACGCCGGTCGGCGGTGTCGTCGCCCTCGCCGGGTTGCTCTTCGTGACGTTCATCGGCTGGCGCCTCATCCCGAAGGCGCGGCGCGAAAAGAAGTCGCCCGAAGAGCTTTTCGACATCGCCGACTACGTCACGGAGGCGCGCGTGCCCGAGGGATCGTCGATCCTGGGGCAATCGCTCGGTGAGGCCGAGAACATGGCGGAGAAACAGGAGGCCACGATCATCGGTCTTATCCGCGGCGAACGGCGCTTGTTTGGGCCAAACCGGCGCTGGCGCATCAAGACCGGTGATGTGCTGGTGATCGAGGCGCCACCGGAAGCCATCGACAAGGTGGTCACCGCCATGGGACTCGAGCTCGTGGGCAGTGATGAAGACATCTTGAAGGACCTCAAATCCGAGGACTGGACGTTGATGGAGGTCGTCGTGACGCCTCGCTCGCGCATCGAGCGGCGCACCGCGGGCGGCCTTCACCTGCGCAGCCGCTATGGGGTCAATCTTCTCGCCGTCTCGCGCGAGGGACGGCCCGTGCGCAGCCGTCTGAAGTCCTTCCGCTTCCGGGCCGGCGATGTCCTCCTGCTTCAAGGAAATAAGAACGAAATGCCTGAAATCGTTGGCGAACTCGGCTGCCTTCCACTGGCCGAACGTCACTTGCAGCTCGGCAGGCGGAAATGGATCTGGGTTTCGATCGCGATCTTCGCGGTCGCGGTGTTGGGCGCCACCTTCGGGCTCATCACGCCCGCCATTGCGCTCGCCGTCGCGGTCGCCGCGCTCGTTCTTCTCAATATCGTCTCGCCCGAGGAGGCTTACCGTTCGGTCGACTGGAGCGTCATCATCCTGCTGGGCGCGATGATCCCGATCGGCGGCGCCATGGTCGCGACAGGCGCGACCGAGCTCATCGCCTCCGCCATCCACGATATCGCCGGCGGCGTTTCTCCGGTCGTCGTCCTGGTGCTGCTTCTCATCGTCACCATGACGCTATCGGACGTCATCAATAACGCGGCAACCGCCGTGGTCATGGCGCCCATTGCCGTCGGTATCGCCGCCGAGATGGGGGCGAGCCCCGATCCCTTTCTCATGGCCGTGGCGGTCGGTGCGTCCTGCGCCTTCCTCACGCCGATCGGCCATCAGAACAACATGCTGATCATGGGGCCCGGCGGCTACCGGTTCGGCGACTACTGGCGGATGGGGCTCCCCCTCGAGCTCGTGGTCGTCGCCGTGGCGACCCCTCTGATCCTGCTCATCTGGCCGTTTTAACGGCGCGTCCGCCAGCGCTTGAATCCGGGAAGGGTCCGCCTTGGGCGGGCCGCTTGACCTACGTCAAGGAAGCGCCTCCCGGGATCGGCGTAGAGTGGTCGTGTCGGAGGGCGAAAAGAAGAACGTTTTGGGCAGCTTGCCCAGGAAGCTGCGCGAGCTCTGGCCGGCTCCGGATTAGGGCGTCCCGTGGTGGCGCGTGACGTGGTGGCGTGCCGTTCGGTTGATGAAGAAGATGCCGGCGAGCAGCAGGGCGAGCGCCGCCCAAATCCAGGCGCTGTGATGTTCGTTGAAGATCACCATGCCCCAGGCGACCCCTGACAATGTCTCGAGATAGGTGACCGTCGAGGCGAACACCGCGCCCGCGAGCCGGATCATTTCGAGGAACACCCAGACGCCGACCGCGTTGATCGCGATCAGCCCGATGAGCGCCCAATCGCCACTATCCATCGGGCCTTCGAAGAACCACCAGCTATCCGACGCGGCCATCACAGGCAGCATGAAGAGCGATGCGGTCGCGAGCGCCCCGCTCGAAATCTGCAACGACGTGCCGCCGACCGGCCAGAACCGCTCGATGAGCACGTCCTGAACGGCGAAGAGAAGCGGGGTGCCAAAACAGATGAGAACCCAGATCACCATCGTGCGTGAGGGAAGGCTCGCCTCGGGCAGGACGATGAGGAGCACGCCGGCGAGCCCCAAGAGAAGGCCTGTAAGCCGAACCCAGTTGAAACGCTCCATCACGAGGGAGAGGGCGAGGAGATAGGTCAGGCCCGCCTCGAGGGTGACCGCGAGGCTCAGGATGCCCGCGGGAATCTTCGGTGCGACGAAGGCAAAGATCGCCCCCGGGATCGCGAAACCGAGGATGCCGAGGAGGAGATACAGGCGAACATGCGGCCAGCCGATCTTCGGCGGGCGACGGCGAAGAAGCAAGATCAGCCCGAGAGCGAGGGCGGCCCCCGTCGTCTGCCAGAAGACGAAGGGGATGAAGGGTATGCCCGCCGTTGTTCCCATCTTGAAGAGGGAGTAGGCCAGGCCGTAGATCACCGCCCCCGTGAGCAGCAAGAAGAGCGGGAAATGCCGGGACCGGGCAAAACGCCGACCGGCGGCGGTGGGAGCGGGCGAGGCCATGGGCGGGGACGATAACCCACACGCCCCCGCTCGGACGACTCGAAAACCCGTCGCCCTACTACGCCGCTCGCGCTCCGATCAGAAGACGGGGACGATGTCGTCCAGGTCGAAGGTGATCGTCTTGCCGTCGATGTCGATCTCCGGGATCTCCGGGAATTCGACGCCGTAGCGTTCGACCAGGCCCTTCATCTTGAGGATCGCGGTGCGCCAGTTCTCGCGCCGTTCGTCGCGCCTCAGGACACCGAGCCCACCCTCGCGCGCGACGTCTTCCAGCATCCGATGGGCGGGCCCGAATTCGTCGGGGAGCTCCCAGAACTGATCGGGTGGCTCATAGAGAATGCCCGAGAGGAAGACATAACCGGCGCGCAACTGCTTCGTGATGATCTCCTTGTCTTCATCCGAAAGCTTGGGCAGCACCCCCTTGAACATCGTGAGGCAGATTCCCATATGGCGCGCCTCGTCTTGCCCGACGTGGCGGAAGGCCTCCTTGAACACAGGGATCGTCGTTCTCTGATACATGCTGTGAAACAAACTGCTCGACGCCACCTCGCCCATGAGGAAGGAGGTGAAGAGGATCGGAAGCTCGTATTTGTGGATGCCCTTCTTGAAGCCATCCCAGTACCGAGCGCCGTTGTGGAAGTACCAGCGGATGTTGTGTTGCGCGAGCCGGCCCAAGGGCGTTTCCGGCTCATAGCCGAGAGGACCATCGGGGGTGAGCGCCTGGATCGCGCGTTTGCAGACCTCCTCGTGATTCACCTCATCGCGGGTGATCGAGAAGAAGCAGCGTCGGATCGGGTCTTCCTGGTGCGTTTCATAGGTGCGGATCATGGCCCGTGCGAAGACCGCCGGGCCCGAGCTGTCGAACACGGAGAGCAGCGAAAACCAGTAAGAGATGGCGTAACGTTGATCGAGCGTGAAATTCTCCGGCTTCAACGTCTCCCAGGGAAGCGTGTTGGGCGCCCATCCGGGATCGCGCGCGGCCTCATAGAGATCGAGGAGCTTCGGTGTTTCCGTGTGCCATTCGATGGGAAAGATGTTGTCTTCAGAAAAGGGCGGCGGGGGTTTGGAGTCGAAGAGAATCTTCTCGGGGTCGGGCATCTCGCCGGTGTCGCCCGGCGGCGCCTCGGCGCGTCGCGCCAACTCCTCAGCGCTCAGCTTCTTCTCGGATGGCATTTTCTCAATCCCCGTGCGGGTGTACTTGGCCCAAAGGCCTGACGCCGGGAAACGGCATCAGACTAACCGGGCACCGTCAGAAGTTCAATCAGCGTTCGGTTAATGCTTTCTTAAGATAAGTGCCGCCGGTCGATGATTCGCTTGGCCTTGCCGAGAGAGCGCTCGACCTCGCCCACCGGAACGACGTCGACCGTGGCGGTAATCCCAATGGTCGATTTGATCGCGTGGCGAAGCTCCTTGGTCGCGCTGGCCCGTAGGGTTTCGTCCGCGGCCCCGCGCGTCTCGACGATCACGGTGAGTTCGTCCAGGCGCCCTTCACGCCGCAGTTCGAGCACATAATGGGGCGAGAGGCGCGGATCTTTGAGAATGAGATCCTCGATTTGAGTCGGGAAAACGTTGACGCCGCGGATGATGAGCATGTCGTCCGAGCGGCCGGTAAGCCGTTCGATGCGCCGCATGGAGCGCGCCGTCCCGGGAAGCAGGCGGGTCAGATCGCGAGTGCGATACCGGATGACCGGAAGGGCTTCCTTGGTCAGCGTGGTGAGCACCAATTCTCCCCGCTCGCCGTCGGCCAGCGGCGCACCCGTCTCGGGGTCCACGATCTCGGGATAGAAGTGATCCTCCCAGATGTGCAGGCCGTCCTTCGCCTCGACGCACTCGCAAGCGACGCCAGGGCCGATGATTTCGGACAGGCCATAGATGTCAACCGCGTCCATGTCGAAACGCTCTTCGATCTCTCGACGCATGGATTCGGTCCAGGGCTCGGCCCCATGGATACCGACCCGAAGCGAGGTTCGGCGCGGATCAAGGCCCTCGCGCTCGAAGGCATCGGCGATCGCCAGCATGTAGGAGGGCGTGACAATTTTGATGGATGTTTCAAAATGGCGGTTTATCTGAACCTGGCGATCGGTCATGCCGCCTGAAACGGGAATGACCGTACAGCCGAGCCGCGGGGCGCCCGAAAGGGCGCCC
>JAPUJA010000017.1 GCA_027296525.1 Pseudomonadota bacterium
CCGATCGGGATCGCAAGCCATATCGGGCGCACCCTCAGGCTCGCGATCCCCGTCACCATCGCGCGCGCCGGCCTGATCCTCATGGTGACCGCCGACACGATCATGAGCGGGCGGGCGGGCGGGCCGGAGCTCGCCTTCTACGGCATCGCCGGTGCCGCCCACATCACGCTCTTCCTGCTCGGCATCGGGCTGCTTCAGGGAACCATGATCCTCGTGGCCCAGGCCCACGGCGCCAAGGATTTCGCCCAATGCGGCCAGTTCTGGCGAATCGGGCTCATCCACGCGGTCCTCTACGGCGCGCTCTTGGGCGGCTTGTTGTTTGGAGCCGAATGGTTCTTCGGCGCGATCGGCCAGTCGGGCGAGATCGTCGCGGGCGCGGGCGCGGTCGCCCGGGCCTTCGCCTGGGGCCTCCCGGCGATCGTGCTCTTCGCCGTCACCACCTTCTTCCTCGAGGCCATGCACCGGCCGGGACCGGGGATGTTCGTCATGCTCGCGGCCAACCTGATCAATGTTGGGCTCAATTGGCTGTTCATCTACGGGCATTGGGGGCTGCCGGCGCTCGGCGCGGAGGGCGCCGCGCTCGCCACCTCGATCGTGCGCTGGTTCATGTTCTTGAGTCTCGTGGGCTACGTGCTCGCGATGCGCGAGGGCGATCGCCTGGGTATCCGGGGCGCCATCGCCGAGGGCTGGGACAAGGCGCGGCGGATCCGCCGCCTCGGCTATCCCATCGGCTTCGCCTATTTCCTCGAGGCCGCGGCGATGGGCGGCGTCATGATGATGGCGGGTCGTCTCGGGATCGCGCCGGCCGCCGGCTACCAGATTGCGATGAATCTCGTCGGCGTCGTGTTCATGCTCACCCTCGGCTTCGCCACCGCCGCGAACGTGCGCGTCGGCAACGCGGTGGGGCGCGCCGATCGGCGCGGCGCGGCGGAGGCCGGGTGGGTCGCCGTCGGCATCATCATCGTCGCGATGCTGCTGCTCGCCGCCCTCTTCTTCACTCTGCCCGAGACGCTTGCCACGCTCTATACCGACGACCTCGCGGTCAGGGCGCTCGCCGCCTCGGTCATCGCCGTTGCGGGCGTCGCCATCCTGTCGGACGGGCCACAAGGGGTGCTCATGGGAGCGCTTCGGGGCACGGCCAATGTCTGGATCCCCTCGGGCATCCAACTCGCCGCCTTCTGGGGCGTCATGGTTCCGCTCGCCTATACGCTGGTCTTTGCCCTGGGCAAGGGGGCCGAGGGTCTGATGTGGGCGAATTTCGCCGGATTTCTCGTCGCCAGCCTCGGCCTCGCCGCCCGTTTCCGCGTCGTCTCGCGCCGCCCGGTTGTGCGCTATTGAGCGAGAGGCCATGTATAATGCTCGTTGCCGGGCTCACACCCGCCGAATGTGAGGAGGGGCGGCGTTGCCTCAGACGATCGCGTTCGTCGACGACGACGAAAACATCCTGATTTCGACCGCAATAGCGCTCGAAGCCGAGGGTTTCCGCGTCAAGACATATACTGACGGGGCGATCGCGCTCAAAGAGCTCCTGGCACGTCCGCCCGACCTCGCGATTCTCGACATCAAGATGCCTCAAATGGACGGGCTCGAGATGCTGACTCGGCTACGCCGGCACAGCAACCTGCCGGTCATCTTGCTCACCTCGAAGGACCAGGAGTTTGACGAGCTCTTGGGGCTCAAGATGGGGGCGGACGATTACATCAAGAAACCGTTCTCGCTGCGCCTTCTGATCGAGCGCATCCACACGATCCTCAGGCGTCAGGAAGCGATGCGCGCACCGGCTTCGGAGCAGAGTACGAGCGCGCGGATCGTGCGCGGCGAGCTCGTGCTCGACACGGCACGTCACCAATGCACTTGGCGGGGGGAACCGGTCGTGCTGACCGTGACCGAGTTCCTGATCCTGAAGGCCTTGGCCGAACGTCCGGGCCACGTCAAGAGCCGCGAGCAACTCATGACCACGGCCTACAACGACCAGGTCTATGTGGACGATCGCACGATCGACAGTCACATCAAGCGAATGCGGCGGAAGTTCCGGGAGGTGGACCCGGAATTCTCGGGGATCGAGACGCTGTATGGCGTTGGCTATCGCTATGGCATCGAGTGACCGGGCGAACGCCCATGGAGCGAGCCCTAGATCAACCGACCGATAGGCTCGCCGGACACGCGGAACGGCGCCACGGTCGGTTCTTCGGATCGGTCACCGCGCGCATCTTGGCGATCAACATCCTTGCGCTCTTCATCCTGGCGGCGGGCCTGCTCTATTTGAATCAGCATCAACGCGGGCTTTTCGCGGCGAAGATCGAGACGCTGATGGCTCAGGCGGAGATCATCGCGGGCGCGCTTGGCGAGAGCGTGATTGCGATCGATCCCTCCGACGCCGGCCTCGCGCTCGAACCCGACCTCGCACTCGCGCTCGATTCGGACGCGCCGCTCGCGATCGATCCGGACGCGGCGCGCGCGCTCCTGCGCCGGATCATCGTCTCGACCGGCTCACGCGCCCGCCTCTTCGACACCCAAGGAAAGCTCATCGCCGACACGGAGGATTTCGCGGGGCTGGGCACGCAAGTCGAAAGCGAGGAGCTGCCGCCGCCGAGCGACTCGTTCGGGCGCTTCGTGATGCGGATTTACGATGCGATCGTCGATCGCCTGCCGCCGCAAACCGATTTTCCATCGATCCCTGAAATAGCGAATGAGGACATCGCCTGGCTGCCCGAGGTTCTCTCGGCGCTCGCCGGCGAAGGGGGAAGCGCGCTGCGTAATATCGAGACCCGGGGCATCGTTGTCTCCGTCGCCGTGCCGGTCCGGCACTTCAAGCAGGTGCAGGGCGGCCTCCTGCTGACGACCGGGGCGGAGGAGATCGCGCAGAGCGTGCACGAGGTGCGTGTGGCGATTCTCGAGGCCTTCGCGATCTCCCTTACGATCACCATTCTGCTCTCGCTCTATCTGGCCAGAACCATCGCGCGCCCGATACGCCAGCTCGCGCGCGCGGCCGATCAGGTTCGCGCGGGCCGGGGACGTGAGATCACGATTCCCGATTTTACCAGGCGCGGCGACGAGATCGCGGAACTGTCGGGAGCGCTTCGCGGGATGACGGACGCCTTGTTGAAACGGATGGATGCGATCGAGCGCTTCGCCGCCGACGTCGCCCACGAGATCAAGAACCCGCTGACTTCCGTGCGCAATGCCGTCGAGACGGCGAGTCGAATCACCAACGAGGCCCAGAAGAAACAGCTGATGGGCATCATCATGGACGACGTCGAGCGGCTCGACCGCCTGATCACCGACATCTCCGACGCCTCGCGGCTCGATGCCGAACTCTCCCGCGCGGTGACGGCGCCCGTCGATCTCAACCGGATGCTCAGCACCCTGGTCGACGTGCACCAGGCCACCCGCAAGCCCGACGGTGCGACGGCGGCGCTCGTCTTGGAGGAAACGCCGTCGCGTCCGAACATCGTGGCCGGAATCGAGGACCGGCTGGTCCAGGTCTTCGAAAACGTCATCGCCAACGCGCAATCCTTCAGCCCGCCGAATGGCACGATCACGATCCGCATTGCGCGCGACCGACGATACGTCTCGATCGCCATCGAAGACGAAGGGTCCGGCATTCGCCCGGAGCATGTGGGATTAATCTTCGAGCGGTTCTATACGCTCCGGCCCAAAGGTGAGAAATTCGGGACTCACTCGGGGCTCGGCCTGAGCATATCGAAACAGATCGTCGAGGCGCACCGCGGTACGATACACGCCGAAAACCGCCTGGGCGACGAGGAGGAGATCCGGGGCGCACGCATCGTCATCCGCCTGCCGTTGATGAGGCGGCCGGGCGCCGCCAGCTGATCCCGAACCACGGACCGGCGCGGCGCCGGGGAGAAAGAAGAAAAAACGATCGGCCGGAAGATCGCGCGCTCAGTGCACGCTCATGGGCACCATGTCGTGCTGTTTGACGGTGGCGATCGCGATGTCGCGGTCATCCATGACCGCGAGGACCTGCCCGTCGGCACCATGCACCTCGTAGCGTCCTTCGCCGTCCACGATGACGGTTTTGATGTACGCCAGACGAGGCGTTCCCAATCGGGCGAATTGCTCGTCCGCGATTCTATTATTGTTTTCCATCGCATTCATCTCTTCGATTCCTTGAACAGGCCAAACCGGCGCTCCGCGCGATTTCGTCTCGCTTTACCTCGATCGGTCTTCGATCTTGACGTGCCTCACCTCGACCTCCGGCACGTGGCGTTCCAGGTCGATATGCAACATGCCATTCTCGAGGCTGGCTTTCTTGACCTCGAGTCCGTCGGCGAGAACGAAGCTCCGCTGAAACTGCCGCGTGGCGATTCCCCGATGGAGATAGACCGGCTCCGCGTTCTCCTTCTGCCGGCCATGCACGCCGAGCTGTCGATCCTGCACCGTCACGTCGAGCTCACCGGCGCCGAACCCGGCGACGGCCAGGCTGATGCGAATACCGTTTTCACCCGTGCGCAGGATGTCGTACGGAGGATAGTTGTCGGAACCCAACTTGGAGATGCGATCGAGGGCACTCTCCAGATGATCGAAGCCCAAAAGGAAGGGACTGTCGAAGAGCGAAAGTCGAGACATGAGGCGCCATCTCCTCGCGTGAGCAAGATGCGTCGCGGAAGGCCCTTCGTGGCGCCCTCCGGAACTCGAGCCCGAGTGGCCCGCCGATCGGCACCGCCCGAACTTCTGTTAATGTAGGCACGGGTCCGGCGGCTTCAAGGGGGCGAACGCCGCCCTCCCAAACCGCCGGGCGCACGGTTCGGTTCCCGGATCTTTCCTAAAAGTCCGAGTATTGGCAAATAGTTAGAGGAGAACCATGAAGGCGGTTCCAGGCCCCGAGCGATTGCGGCGCGGCGCGCGGGAGACCGGCCGCCGGGCGCGGTGCGAACGCTTCGGGCTCAGGCGCCAAAGGCCGCGAGCGCGCGCCTCAAACCGGGAAAGAGACCGTCGAGGAACCGCCTGAGGATGACACGCCAACGACCGACGGTCATCACCGAAGGCGCGCTTTGGATGGTCGCAAGCTGCGCGTGCTTCAGCACGATGTCGGCCCTCATCCATTATCTCGCCACGAGCGTGTCGCCGATCGAGATCGTGTTCTTCCGAAATCTTTTCGGGCTCATCATCATCTTCCCGTTCGTCGCGCGCCGGGGCCTTCTCCGGCCGGCGAAGAGGACGCTCCCGCTCTATTTCGCGCGGGCGGCCGTGGGGCTCATCGCCATGACCGCTTGGTTCTCGGCGATCGGGATGATGCCCCTGGCGGAGGCCATCGCGCTCAACTTCACGGTCCCGCTCTTCGCCATCTTCGTCGCCATCTTCCTCTTGGGCGAGAAAGTCGGCCGGCACCGCTGGAGCGCAACGATCCTGGGCTTTGCGGGCACGCTCGTCATCCTCCGACCGGGCACCATCGAATTTTCGCTCGGCGCGGGGCTTGCGCTCGGATCCGCCTTGGGCTTCGCACTCGCCATGGGGCTCGTCAAGATCCTCTCGCGCACCGAACGACCGACCACGGTTGTCTTCTACCAAGGCGTGATCATGACGCCGGTCGCGCTCATCCCCGCCCTTTTTGTCTGGCAGACGCCAAGCTGGACCGAGCTCGGCTGGCTCGCGCTTCTCGGGACGATCGCGACATTCGCCCACATCGCGCTCGTGCGCGCTTTTGCTGCCGCGGATTCGAGCGCGATCACGCCACTCGACTTCACGCGCCTCCCCTTCGCCGCGGCCTTCGGCTATTTCCTCTTCGACGAGCGCATCGACCTTTGGACCTGGATCGGCGCAGCGATCATCATCGCAAGCACGGTCTATATCGCGCGCCGCGAAGCGATCCTGGGGCGGCGCGTCACCGTGCCCGCGCGGGGTGAGGAGCCGCTCAATCCCCCGGGCTGACCGGTTTCACCCGTCCCGTCTTCGAGGCGACGCGCTCAAGTGAACGAAAAAGTCGCGCGCACCGCCCGGCTCTGTTAAAAAAACCGCACACAACCGGCGGGGGAGAGCATGGACGCGAAAGGCCAAACAGCGATCGTTACCGGAGCGGCTCAGGGGTTGGGCGCCGCGACCGCGCGCGCGCTCGCCGAGGCCGGCGCCAAGGTCGGGATCATCGACCTCAAGGCCGAGCCGCTCGAGGTCCTCGCCGTCGAGATCGGTGCCTCGGCGGCGCCCTGCGATGTGAGCGAAGCGGGCGCGATGGAGGCGGCGATCGCCAAGCTGCGCGAGGCCAACGGGCCGGCACGGATCGCCGTCGCCTGCGCCGGCATCGCCGTCGGCGAGTTGATCGTCAACCGCGAAGGCGAGCCGAGCCCGCTGGAGGGCTTCTCGCGGACACTCGCCGTCAATCTGGGAGGCACCTACAACCTGATCCGGCTTGCCGCTTCCGACATGGTCGGGCTCAGCCCGCTCGCCGACGGTGAGCGGGGCGTGATCGTCACGACCACTTCGATCGCCGCGTTCGAAGGCCAGATGGGCCAATCGGCCTATCCGGCGTCGAAGGGCGGTGTCGCAGCGCTCACCTTGCCCGCGGCGCGCGAGCTCGCCCGCCACGGCATCCGGGTCAACTGCATCGCGCCGGGACTGTTCGAAACCGGGATGCTGCGCGGCCTGCCGGACAAGGTCCAGGACTCACTTCTCGACATGACCGTCTTTCCCAAGCGTGTGGGGCAGCCGGAAGAATATGCCGCGCTGGTTCGGCATCTGATCGGCAACGCCATCATCAACGGCGAAACCATCCGGCTCGACGGCGCGATCCGCCTCGGGATGAAGTAGCGCGGGGCGTTTTCAAGGAATCGAGCCCGAGGTCCACAAATGCGCGCACCGAGCGCCGAAGACATCGAGCGAATCGCCGAAGCCGCCTTCGAAACGATACCCCCCGTCTTGCGGGAAAAGGTCCAGGACGTCGTGATCCGCGTCGAGGACTTTCCCGACCCCGAGACCGAGCGCGCCATGGAGCTCGAAAGCCCCTTCGACTTGCTCGGCCTCTATCACGGGGTTTCGCTCGTCGAGAAAAGCGTCTCGGACGTGCGCGACGACGTCGACAAGATTTTTCTCTACCGCCGGGGGCTGCTCGACTATTGGTGCGAGACGGGCGAAGAGCTCGACGCCATCATACGCCACGTTCTGATCCACGAGATCGGGCACCATTTCGGCTTCTCCGACGAAGACATGGAGCAAATCGAAGCCGAGGACTAGAGCGATATCCATTCACATGGAATCGCTCTCAGGTCATATCGCTCAACCCCGGTCGGCCTTTGGCGCACGGCTCCTTAGCGCACGGCGCGTCAGCGCCGGGCCGCGGCCTGGAGCCCCGTTTCAAAGTGATCGGAAACGGCTCTGGCCTTCCCGGAGGCTCGCCTCCCAGAGAACGTTCAAGGAGGGAACGCTCAAGGAGGGAACGCTCAAGGAGAGAACGCTCAAGACGCCTCGCCGCCCGGCGATTCTTCCAGGCGATAGGTCGCCTCGATCCGGTAGCTCGCACGCCGCTGACCCAGATGACTGGAAAAGAGATGGAACGCGCCGACCCGGATCGGCCCGGAGCGGTAGCCCGCCTTTTCCGCGAGGTACCGGGCGACGCGAGCGCCTGGGGACGATTTGAGCCGCACGAGCGTCACGTGCGGGTGAAACTTCCTTCCGTCGGGTTTGAGGCCGGCGCCGGTGACCGCCGCCTCGACCCGGTTTCGAAGCGTGACCAACCTCTCGCTCGGCGCGACACCGACCCACAGGATTCGCGTCGGCCCTCGGGGCGGAAAGCGACCGACGCCTTCGAGCCGGAAGTCGAAGGCCTCGGCGCGGACCCCGACCAGCGCCTGGACGATATCGTCGAAGGTCGCGCCGTCGACCTCGCCCACGAAGAGAAGCGTCAGGTGAAGCTGATCGAGCTCC
>JAPUJA010000170.1 GCA_027296525.1 Pseudomonadota bacterium
GCCTTGCAGAAGATGCTGGGGCACGCCGATATCGCGACGACTCAGATCTACACCCATCTGCTCGACCGGCATCTGATCGAGGCGGTGCGCGCGCATCATCCGCTCGGGCGCAACCCCGCCCGCGGTTGACTTTGCGTGACCGAGCGGGCATGTAGCGTACGGCCGTCCCCAGGACGATAAAGAATTAAGGGTCCGGCGGACGCAGACGGGAGGTATCGAGTTCATGAGTTTTACGCTTGTCAACCAAGCCACGCCGCGACTTCATCGCAGCGAGCTCGCGGTGCCCGGCAGTCAACCCAAGTTCTTCGAGAAGGCGGCGGCATCGGTGGCGGATGTCATATTCCTCGATCTCGAGGACGCCGTCGCGCCGGACGAGAAAGTACAGGCGCGCAAGAACATCATCGAAGCCCTCAACGACATCGATTGGGGGACCAAGACGATGACGGTGCGCATCAACGGCCTCGACACCCACTACATGTACCGTGACGTCGTCGATGTCATCGAACAGGCGGGAAAGAGGCTCGACCTCATCATGATCCCGAAGGCCGGCAGCGCGGCCGACATCTACGCCGTCGACATGATGGTCACTCAGATCGAAGCCGCGATGGGCTATGACAAGCGCATCGGTTTCTCGATCCTGATCGAAACCGCGCTCGGCATGATGAATGTCGATCAGATCGCCGGGGCGAGTCCGCGCAACGAAGCGTTGCATTTCGGTGTTGCCGACTACGCCGCCTCGACGCGCGCGCGGACCACGAACATCGGCGGCGCGAATGAGGGTTACGCGATCCTGACCACGGCCGAGCAGGAAGGCGCTGAGCGCCAGGTGCATTGGGGCGATCAATGGCATTACGCGCTGGCGCGCATGGTGGTCGCCGCGCGTGCCAACGGCCTGCGCCCGATCGACGGCCCGTTCGGCGACTTCTCCGATCCCAAGGGTTTCCGCGCCGCCGCGATGCGTGCCGCGACCTTGGGTTGCGAGGGCAAGTGGGCGATCCACCCCTCCCAGATCGCACTCGCCAACGAGGTCATGACGCCGAGCGAGGCCGAGGTGACCAAGGCCAGGCGCATTATCGAGGCGATGGCCGAGGCCGAGAAAGAAGGAAAGGGCGCGGTCACTCTCGACGGGCGCCTCATCGACCTCGCCTCGATCCGCCAGGCCGAAGCGTTGGTGACGAAGGCCGATCAGATCGCGGCGCGCGCGGTCGCGGCCGAGTAACGGTACGCCCGGTTACGGCGGCTCCGGCCTTTCGTGCGTTCTGAAGGAGCCCCTCGGGCGGGTCGAGACGCGGCATGCCCAGCTACCTCGATTTCGAGAAGCCGATCGCCGAGCTCGAAGGCAAGATCTTGGAGCTCAGCCATCTCAACGCCAAGAGCGGGCTCAACATCGCCGAGGAGGTCAGCCGCCTCCAGTCGCGCGCCGACAAGCTGCTGCGCCAGACCTACAGTCGGCTAACCCCTTGGCAGAAGACCCAGGTGGCCCGGCACCCGGAACGGCCGCATTTCTCCGACTATGCCCGCACCTTGATCGAGGAGTTCACGCCGCTCGCCGGCGATCGCCGCTACGCGGACGATCCGGCGATCATCGGCGGCTTGGGTCGTTTCAATGGACGCTCGGTGGCGATCCTCGGCCATGAGAAAGGCGCCGACACGGACGATCGGCTGCGCCATAATTTCGGCATGGCGCGGCCCGAGGGCTACCGCAAGGCGATGCGGCTCATGCGGCTCGCGGAACGCTTCGGGTTGCCTGTGATTACGCTCGTGGACACGGCGGGCGCCTATCCCGGCGTCGATGCCGAGGCGCGCGGCCAAGGCGAGGCGATCGCGCGCTCGATCGAAACCTGCCTCGATCTTCGCGTTCCCCTGGTGACGGTCATCATCGGCGAAGGGGGATCGGGCGGGGCGCTGGCGATCGCGGTCAGCAACCGCGTGTTCATGCTCGAACACGCGATCTACTCGGTGATCTCGCCCGAAGGCTGCGCCTCGATCCTGTGGCGGAGCGCCAATCACGCCCAGGAAGCGGCGGGCGCTCAAAAGCTCACCGCCGAGGATCTTCTGGGGTTCGGCGTGATCGACGGGATCGTGCCCGAGCCGATCGGCGGCGCCCAGCGTGCGCCGGAGGCGACCATAAAGGAGGTCGGCGTCGCGATCGAGAAGGCGCTCGAGGAGCTGAGCGCCAGCTCGGGCGAGGAACTTCGCCGCCGGCGCCGCGACAAATATCTTGCGATCGGCGGCAACGCGCTCGCCTGAACGCGGCGCTCCCTTCTCAAAGTCGGAGGTGTAAGGTTGTCTCGCCCGGATCGGCGCTCAGGCGACCCGGCCGTGGCAGTGCTTGTACTTCTTGCCCGAGCCGCAGGGGCAGGGGGCGTTGCGCCCGACTTTTCCCCAGCTCGCCGGGTCGCTCGGGTTGAAATCGGGATGGCGCACGGTCTGGGCGGGGCCCGGTTGCGGCGCGCCGGGGGGAGGCGCGCCCGCGAGTGAAATCCCCGGGGGCGGGCGCTGGGCGATGCCGGGCGGTGGCGCCGCCATGGCGAGCGCGGGCACCGGCTCGGCGAAGGCCGGGTCGCGGCGCGTTTCCTGCATCCGTTCGGGTTCGCGCCGCGCGGGCAATTCTTCCGGCGAGTCGGCCCGGATTTCGACGTGACTGAGCACTTGCGTGACGATCTCGCGGAGCGTTGCCAACATGGTTTCGAACATGTTGAAGGCTTCGCGCTTGTATTCGATCAGCGGATCGCGTTGGGCGTAGGCGCGTAAGCCAATGCCCTGGCGCAAGTGATCCAAATTGAACAGATGTTCCTTCCAGTGCCGGTCCAGGATTTCGAGCAACAGGCCCTTTTCGGCCATGCGCATCAGTTCCGGTCCGAACTGGGCCACCTTGGCCGCCATCTTGCTGTCGATCGCCTGGGTGATACGTTCGCGAATCTCCTGATCGGCGATGCCCTCCTCGCCCGCCCAGTCCGCGATCGGAAGATCGAGCGCGAACACGCGCTGCACCTTGGTGTGCAGTGAATCGATGTCCCACTGCTCGGGATAGGCCTTCTCTGGGATGCAGCGCGCGACGATCTCATCGATCACCGAGTGGCGCATGTCGGCGACCGTGTCGGACACGTCGTCGGCGCGCATGAGCTCGATACGCTGCTCGTAGATCACCTTGCGCTGATCGTTCATCACGTCGTCGAACTTGAGCACGTATTTGCGCGCCTCGAAGTTGCGTTCCTCGACTTTTTGTTGCGCCTTCTCGAGCGCCTTGTTGACCCACGGGTGCGCGATCGCCTCGTCCTCTTGGATCCCGAGCTTTTGGAGCATCCCGTCCATGCGCTCGGAGCCGAAGATGCGCATCAGGTCGTCCTCGAGCGAGAGGTAGAAGCGCGACGCGCCGGGGTCGCCCTGGCGGCCCGAGCGGCCGCGCAGCTGGTTGTCGATGCGCCGGCTCTCGTGGCGCTCCGTGCCCATGATCATGACCCCGCCGGCGTCGAGCACGATCTCGCGCGACGCCGCGATCTCC
>JAPUJA010000171.1 GCA_027296525.1 Pseudomonadota bacterium
GGCGAGTCAGATCCTCAGGACCGCAGTCTTCCGGCTCATGCACCAAGGTCTGCCTGAACCCGTCCACGATGTCGGGATCGCTCGGCGCGTCACCCTCCTTGAGCCGGCGCGCGACGCCGAAGGCGCGCTCGGTGCCGGCCCTGGGAGCGATCAGCAACGCGACCAGCGCAAGCTCGGCCAGCCAGCCATAGGCCATCGGCTTGACGAAGTGAATGAGCGCCCCGCCCGCGGCCGCGGCGAGGCCCGTGACGAAGAACAGCGTGAGCAGGCCCCGCACCATCCGGGCATTCGAACTCCGCTTCTTCCGATTGAGCTTGACGGCGAGACCGCGCGTCAGCACCTCCAACGCGGCGTTCGGATCGGGAAGATAGTGAAAGAGCCCTCGCGGCCGGCCGAAGAGCGCCGACAGCAGCAACGCCGCCAAGAGCAGAAGCGCGGGCTCCGGTCCGCCCGCCCAGTCGAGCCGGGACAGACCGTCGAACCCGTCTTTCACAGAGTCGGCTATCGTGATTTCCGGCATGGCAACGCTCGAACGCCCGCGCACCCGCAAGCGGCGGTGCGGTACGAGGCTATGCTCAAGGCGCCAAGCAATGGTTAACGCGGGCCGCGCCTTTCCGGGCCGCGCCTTTCCGGGCCGCGCCTTTCCGGCCCCGCATGGCCGGCCCCGCATGGCCGGGCCGATGGTTTAACGGGGGGTCAATGACCGGCCTTGCCGGACTCGATGCCACGATCCTCCGGGTCGCGCCCCTCGGAGCTTTCAGGCAGAGGGATCGTCCAGTCGAGCCAGCTGCAGCCCCGGGCGAAGCGCTCGGGCGCGCAGCTGAGCGCCGTGGTCATGAAGCCTTGCCAAAGGCGCGCAGGCAGCGTTCCGCCGGTCACCCTGTTCATGGCGCGAGCGTCATCGTTTCCAAGCCACACGCCGGTGACCAGGCCACCCGCAAAGCCCACGAACCACGCATCCCGGAAGTCCTGGCTGGTTCCCGTCTTGCCGTAGGCCGGCCCGAGCGGCGCCTCGAGCCGGGCGGCGCGCCCGGTCCCCGTCTCGACCACGGCCGCCATGAGTTCGAGCATTCCGGCGACGGTTTCGCCCGAGACGGCCCGGCCCGCACCGGAGCCCTGACGCCGATAGATGGTCCCGCCCGTGCTGTCACGGATTTCGGTGATGCCGTGAGCGAGGACCCGAACCCCGCCGCTCGGGATCGCGGCGTAGGCCTGCACGAGTTCGAGAAGCGGCAGGCCGGCGCTCCCCAGACTCAAGGTCGCTTCACTCGGCAGGTCCACCGTCACCCCGAGCCGGCGCGCCATCTTGATCACCGCCTTGACACCCACGGCGCGTATGAGGCGCACCGCGGCCGAGTTCAGCGAGCGCGCGAAGGCTTCCTCGAGGCTCACCTCGCCGTAATAGCGGTCGTTATAGTTCCCGGGGCTCCAATCGCCGACGGTGATCGGCGCATCGAGCACACGCTCGGCCGGTGTGTACCCCTCCTCCAACGCCGCCAAATAGAGAATCGGCTTGAATGCCGAACCCGGTTGACGCATCGCCTGGGTCGCTCGGTTGAACTGACTCATCCCATAGTCGCGCCCGCCCACCATGACGCGCACGGCTCCTTCAGGCGTGAGAGCGAGGAGCGCCCCCTGGCTCACGGCGAGGGCCGCCCCCTCGCGCGCCAGCGCACCCGCGAGCGCGGCCTGAGCCGCCTCTTGAAGAGCCGGGTCGAGGGTCGTCAACACGGTGAGATCGCCCCGCTGGGGCCCGACATAGCCGGGGACCTGCTCCAGGACCCAGTCGGCGAAATAACGCGCGCCTCCGGCGCCCTCGCGCCGGCTCCCCAGCGCCGCACGCTCGTGGGAAGCCGCCTCGGCCTCTTCAAGGGTGAGGAATCCCGCCTCGACCATATTATTGAGCACGACCGTCGCGCGTTCGGCGGCAAGCTCGGGGTTTCGGGTCGGCGCGTAACGCGAAGGCGCCTTCAAGAGACCCACCAGCAACGCGGCGTCGGCAAGGCTGAGGCGGCGAACCGACTTGTCGAAATAACGCCTTGCCGCCGCGTCCACCCCGTAGGCGCCGGCGCCCAAATAGACGCGGTTGAGATAGATGGTGAGGATCTCGTCCTTGGTGAACTTCCGCTCGAGCCAGATCGCGAGCATGGCCTCCTGGATCTTGCGTTTGAGCGTCCGCTCCGGGTCGAGGAAGCTGATCTTGGCAAGTTGCTGGGTGATCGTGCTGCCCCCCTCGACGATCCGGCCGGCCTCGAGATTGGCATAGCCGGCGCGGATGATGCCCCAGAGGTCGATCCCGAAATGACTGAAGAAGCGCCGGTCCTCGGTGGCGATCACCGCATCGACGAGGCTTTGCGGGATCTCATCGAGAGAGACGAAGTCCCCGGCGAGGTTGCCGTACGTCGCGATCGGCGTGCCGTCGGCCGCGAGCACGCTGACAGCCGGGTTGTGTGCCGGTCCGGCCAGCGTATCGGTCTTGGGCAGGTCGTAGGCGAAGTAGGCCAGGAAGCCGAGTCCGACGACGCCCGCCCAGATGAAGAGAACGAACAGCCATTTGAGCAGGAAGCGGCGCAGACGCGCGCCCCGCTTGGCTTGTCTCTTCGGACTCGGTTTTGCCCGGGGGTTCCGGGGCCGCGAGAGTTTCGCCATCAATTAAAAAAACGGCTGAAGAGGCCGCCTAGACGTCGAGATTGACGACCTTGAGCGCGTTTTCCTGAATGAATTCGCGGCGGGGATCGACGTCTTCGCCCATGAGCGTCTCGAACAGGCTGTTCGCCTCCCGGGCGTCACGCACGCGCACCTGCAAGAAATTGCGCGACTCCGGATCCATCGTCGTCTCCCAGAGCTGATCCGGGTTCATCTCGCCCAGGCCCTTGTAACGCTGAATCGAAAGGCCTTTTCGTCCCGCCGCCATGACCGCGTCCAGAAGCGCCGAGGGCGAGTTGATCTCGACCTCCTGGTCCTTGCGTTTGAGTATTGGTGGATGATCCGCGATGCCATAGATCGCCTGCAGCCGAGCGGCGAACTCGTCGAGGCGCCGCGCCTCGGGCGTCAACGCCAAGGTCTGGTCGATGGTATGGACTTCGGAGACACCGCGCACGCTACGCGCGAAGCGGTAGCCCCCTTCGCTCCGGGCCTCCCCCGTCCAGCCGCGCTCGGTTTCGGCCGCGAGCGCATTGAGACGCTGGGCGATGTACAGGGCGGCCTGTGCCGTGCTTTCCTCGTTCCCCATGATATCCGGATTGAGCGCACCCGCGATCGCGGCCTGCTCGACCACCGCCCGGTCGACCCGGCGGGTGAGCGCGTTGACGAGCTGGACGACCTCTCGCGCCTCCTCGACGATCGCACGCAGATCGTTTCCGGCGTGATCCTCTCCGATCAGGCGGCGGGAATTCTTCGACCCCGGACGCCGAACGGTGAGCACCGCGTCCTCGAGCCCGACCTCGACCAGATAATCCTGAAACTCCTTCTCGTCCTTCTTGTAGGTCTCGCTCGCTCCCTTCTTCACCTTATAGAGCGGCGGTTGCGCTATATAGAGGTGCCCCGCCTCGATCAGGGGCGACATGTGGCGGTAGAAGAAGGTGAGCAGAAGGGTGCGTATGTGCGCGCCGTCGACGTCGGCGTCCGTCATGATGATGATCTTGTGGTAGCGCAGCTTCTCGAGGCTGAAATCCTCGGCACCGATCCCGGTGCCGAGCGCCGTGATCAGCGTGCCGATCTCGACCGAGTTCAGCATGCGATCGAGGCGCGCGCGCTCGACATTCAGGATCTTGCCGCGTAAGGGAAGAACCGCCTGAAACGCGCGCTCGCGTCCTTGCTTCGCCGAACCGCCGGCGGAATCACCCTCGACCAGAAAGAGCTCGGCCCGGGCCGGATCCCGCTCCTGGCAATCGGCAAGCTTGCCGGGCAGGTTGGCGATGTCGAGCGCGCTCTTGCGCCGGGTAAGCTCGCGCGCCTTTCGCGCCGCCTCGCGGGCGGCGGCGGCCTCGATCACCTTGGAGATGATGAAACGCGCCTCGCTCGGATGCTCTTCGAACCACTGGCTCAGATTGTCGCTGACCACGCCCTCGACCACCGGGCGGACCTCGGAGCTCACGAGCTTGTCCTTGCTCTGACTCGAGAATTTCGGATTGGGGACCTTGGCCGACAGCACGCAGGTTAAGCCTTCGCGCACGTCGTCGCCGGTGAGCGTCACCCGCTCGCGTTTGGCGAGGGGGCTGTGTTGAAGATAGTTGTTGACCGTACGGGTCAACCCCGCCCTAAAGCCCGCGAGGTGCGTGCCCCCGTCGCTCTGTGGAATGTTGTTGGTGAAGCAAAGTACCGTCTCGTAGTAGCTGTCGTTCCATTGCAGCGACACCTCGAGAAGGATATCGCTCCGCGTCGCGCGGAAGGTAATCGGCGGGCTGTGAAGCGCCGTCTTGTTCCGATCGAGATAGGTGACGAAGGCCTCGATGCCGCCCGAATAGTCGAGATCGACCTCGACGGGCTCGGCCGCGCGCAGATCGGTCAAGGTGATGCGCGTGCCCGGATTGAGAAAGGCGATCTCGCGCAGACGGTTCTCCAGCAGATGAAAGTCGAACTCGATGTTGGTGAAGATGTTGGGCGAGGGCACGAAGACGACCTCCGTGCCGCTCTGGCTGTCGGCATCGCCCGTTATGCCGAGCGGGGCCTCGGGCGTGCCATCGTGGAAGCGCATGAAATGCTCCTTCCCGTCACGCCAGATGCGTAGATCGAGCCTCTCCGAGAGCGCGTTCACCACCGACACGCCCACACCGTGCAAACCGCCCGAAACCTTGTAGATGTTCTGGTCGAACTTTCCTCCCGCATGCAGCCGGGTCATGATGACCTCGGCGGCCGAGACCCCCTCTTCCTCGTGGATGCCGGTGGGCACGCCGCGCCCGTTGTCGCGCACCGAAACCGAGCCGTCGGCGTTCAGGCTCACCTCGATCAGGTCGCAATAGCCCGCGAGCGCCTCATCGACGGCATTGTCGACGACCTCGAAGACCATGTGGTGCAAGCCGGAACCGTCATCGGTATCACCGATATACATGCCCGGCCGTTTGCGCACGGCGTCGAGCCCGCGCAGAACCTTGATCGACTCGGCGCCGTAGGCGGCCAGCGCCGCTTGCTTTTCCGCCTGCTGGTGAACCGGGTCGCTCACCGTATCATCCTTTGAGAACCACCGAATTGCGCACGCGGAAGAACTGGACGCGGCCTTCGAGCGGGGCGAAGGTGGCGCGGTCGGTGCCCGTCATCCAGGCCTGCCCGCCAAGCTCGAGAAGGATCGCAAAGAGCCCCCGGCGTCGGTCTTCGTCGAGATGGGCCGCGATCTCGTCGAGCAAGAGCAATGGCGTGTGCTTACGCCGACGCCGAATGAGACGCGCCTGGCCCAAGACAACCGCGATCAGAAGCGCCTTCTGCTCGCC
>JAPUJA010000172.1 GCA_027296525.1 Pseudomonadota bacterium
TCGATAGCCCGGTCGTATTCGTCGGCATCGACGTAGAACGCGGTATGGATCTCGTGCTTGTCGCCCTGGTTGGGGTCGATGGGGTTCTCGGATTCGGTCAGCACGAAAAAGTCGTCTTCGCAGCTCACGAACACCATGTGCTTGTTCTCGCGTTCGAACTTGAACCCCAGGGTGTCGACGTAGAATTCCTTCGACCGTTGCAGGTCGGTGACGGGAATGGTGAAATGGGTTAGACCCTTCATGTTGATCATGTCTTTCTCCCTCGCCTATGGGCCCGATTATAAGGCCGTGGCCGCGGCCCCGCCAAGCCGATCTTGCGGGGTGGGTAATGGCCGTACCCCGCCATAGTGGAGGTGGGACGCGGGGGCCGGACGCCGTTCAGCCCGCGGCCTTGGCGCGTGCGGCGCGCTTGCGGTCGTTGATGCCGAGCAGCCTTTTTCTCAGGCGAAAGGTTTTGGGCGTCACCTCCACCAGTTCGTCGTCGTCGATATAGGCGATGGCTTGCTCCAGCGAAAAGCGCACCGGCTGGGTCAAGACCACCGCCTCATCCTTGCCCGCGGCGCGGATATTGGTGAGTTGCTTGGTCCTGAGCGGGTTGACGTCGAGATCGTTGCCGCGCGCATGTTCGCCGACGATCATCCCTCGATAGACTTTCGCGCCGGGCTCGACAAAGAGCGGGCCTCTTCCCTCGAGATTGTAGAGTGCGTAGGGCACGGCCGCGCCTTGCGCCGTGGCGATGAGCACGCCGTTGCGCCGGCGGATGATGGCGCCGCGATAGGGCGCGTAGCCGTGATGAACGCGATAGACCACGCCCGTGCCCCTCGTGTCGGTCAGAAACTCGCTATGATAGCCGACGAGACCCCGGGCCGGAACGAGAAAGCTCATGCGCGTGCGGCCCTTGCCCGAGGGGCGCATCTCGCTCATCTCGCCCTTGCGCCCTGAGAGCTTATCGACCACCACGCCCGCGAAGCCTTCATCGACGTCGATCACGACCTCTTCGATGGGCTCGAGCCGCTCGCCGGTTTCCGGATCGGCGCGGAAGATCACCCGAGGCGGGCCGACCGAGAGCTCGAAGCCTTCGCGCCGCATGGTTTCGATCAAGACGCCGAGTTGCAGCTCCCCGCGCCCGGAGATCTCGAACGCCCCCTCCTCGTCGGTTCCCGCGACCTGGATCGCGACATTGCTTTCGGCCTCGCGAAAAAGACGCTCGCGCAACATCCGCGAGGTCACCTTGGTCCCCTCGCGTCCGGCCAGAGGCGAATCATTGACCGAAAACGTCATGGTGATCGTCGGGGGATCGACCGGACGGGCGGGGATCGGCGCCGAGAGCGACGGCGCGCCCAGCGTGTCCGAGACGCTCGCAAGAGCGAATCCGGCGAGTGCCACGATATCCCCCGCGCGGGCCTCCTCGACCGGCACGCGATCGAGGCCACGAAAGGCGAGGAGCTTCGTCACCCGCGCCTCCTCGACGAGCCGGCCGTCGCGCCCGAGCGCCTTCAGGCTGGTGTTCGGGCGGACCGAGCCTTGCGAAATCCGGCCGGTCAGAACGCGGCCGAGATAAAGGTCCGCCTCCTGGATCGTGACCAGCATGGCGAAAGGCGCCTCGCTCTTCACCGCGGGCGGTCCGACATGCTCCTTGACCAGTTCGAAGAAGGGGCTCATGTCACGGCGCTCGGCCTCCGGGTCCGTGACCGCCCAACCCTCCTTCGCCGAGGCGAACAGGGTGGGAAAGTCGAGTTGCGCCTCGCTCGCGTCGAGCGCGGCGAAGAGATCGAACACCGCGTCCTGAACCTCGATCGGCCGGGCGTCGGGCCGGTCCATCTTGTTGATCACGACGAATGGACGAAGCCCAAGCGCGAGCGCCTTCGCCAGCACGAACTTGGTCTGGGGCATGGGGCCCTCGGCAGCATCCACCAGCAGGGCGACGCCGTCGACCATGCCGAGAATCCGTTCGACCTCGCCGCCGAAGTCTCCGTGCCCCGGCGTGTCGACGATGTTGATCCTTATCTCCCCCCAGAGCACGGAGGTGCATTTGGAGACGATCGTGATGCCCCGCTCGCGCTCGAGCTCATTGCTGTCCAGCGCGCGCTCGCCGACCGTCTGACCTGCGCGGAACGCCCCGCTCTGGCGCAGGAGCTGATCGATCAGCGTCGTCTTGCCGTGATCGACGTGGGCGATCATCGCGATATTACGAAGCTCCATTCCAATGCGGTTCCTTGCGATACGGATCGTGGCGGCTCGTCGGGCGTCGGCCGGAGACGCCGCCGATGGATGCTGTTAAGGCGCAAACGGGAAAAACTCAATATGGCCCCTCGAGCGGGGCCCGCCAAGTGGGCTCATTGACAGCGCTCCGCCCCTCTCCTTACCTTGCGAGCAGACGACACCGGAGAGGACGCGCCCCGATGGCACGCCAACCCGAAAGCGAGGCGCCGGCCGAAACCATCGAGTACCACGGGCCCGAGTTCCACGAGCCCGAGACCGAGGTGGCTCAGGATTGGGATCGCCTCTCGGCCTATCTCAGCGATCGGGGCCACGGGCTCTCGCGCGAGAAGCCGCCGCGCCAGTTCGTGAGCGGCATGGGCAACCTCAATTATCTGCTTCATCTCGACGGCGAACCGGCCGTGTTGCGCCGGCCGCCGCTCGGGCCCATCCCGCCGGGGGCCAACGACATGAAGCGCGAGCATCGCATCTTGAGCGTGCTCTGGCAGGCGTTTCCCCTGGCGCCCCGGGCCTTCCTCTTCTGTGACGATGAGAGCGTCCTGGGCGCGCCGTTCTTCATCATGGAATATCGGCCGGGGCTCGTGATCACCGGCGCGCTTCCGGAAGCGCTCGGGGGCCAGCCGGCGATCTCGCGGCAACTCACCGAGATGATGGTCGGCGTCTTGGCCGAGCTTCACGCCGTCGATCCGGCCGCGGTCGGTCTCGACAGCTTCGGCCGGCCCGAAGGCTTCCTCGCGCGCACCGTCGAAGGCTGGCGCAAGCGTTCGGCGATCGCGGCGGACGGTGAGGCGCCGCCGGTTGCCCGGGCGATCTCCGATTGGCTGCGCGCTCATCTGGTGCCCGAACAGACGCCCGCCCTGCTCCACAACGACTTCAAGCTGAACAACATCATCCTCGATCCGAAGACCCTCGAGCCGATCGCCGTGGTCGACTGGGACCAAGGGACCCGCGGCGATCCGCTGTTCGATTTCGCGACCTTCCTGAGCTATTGGATCGAGCCCGACGACCCACCGGCGATGCGCGAGATGGGGCAAATGCCGTCGGCGATGGAGCCGTCCTTTCCCAAGCGCAAGGAAGTCGTCGCGCTCTACGCCCGTCTCTCGGGCCGCGACCTCTCCGATTTCCTCTTTCATCGGGTCCTCGGCATGTTCAAGCTCTGCGTCATCTTCATGCAGCTCGGCCAGCGCTACCGGCTCGGCGCGACCAAGGACCCGCGCTATGCTCGGCTTTCCGAGGTGGCCGACGGTCTTTTGGAGTTCACCCATGACATCGCCCAAGGCCGCGCGTTCTAGCGCCGCGCCCGTTCCAAAGAAGGCCCCTCAGTCCATGAGCGCGCCCACGGCCCTGGCGGGCATCACGCTCCTCGACCTCACGCGCCTCCTGCCCGGCGCCTTCGGCTCGCAGCTCTTGGCCGACCTCGGCGCCGAGGTCATCAAGATCGAGCAGCCGGGACACGGCGATTACCATCGGGATTTCCCGCCGATCAATGTGAAGGAATCCGGCTCGTTCCTGTTGCTGAACCGGAACAAGAAGAGTCTCTCCCTCAATCTCAAATCGCCCGAAGGCAAGGAGATCTTCTTGCGGCTCGTCGAGGGTGCGGACGCGGTGCTCGAAGGTTTCCGTCCCGGGGTGATGAAGAGGCTCGGCCTCGACTACCCCGTCCTCAAAGAGCGCAACCCCCGGCTCGTCTACTGCGCGATCTCAGGCTACGGCCAGGACGGTCCCTACGCCCAGCTCTCCGGCCACGACGTCAACTATATGGGGATCGCGGGCGCCTTGGGGCTGTTCGGCCGCGAGGGTCTGGGGCCCCTCGTGCCGGGGCTCTCGATCGCGGATATCGGCGGCGGATCGTTTACCGCAGCCTTCGGCGTGCTCGCCGCGCTGATCGCCCGCGAACGCACCGGCGCCGGCCAGTTCGTCGACGTCTCGATGACCGACGGGGCCTTTGCCTGGCTCGCCCTTCACGCCGCCGACCATCTCTTCGGCGGAACCGAGCCCAAGGGCGGCGAAGGCTGGCTGATCGGCGGCTCGCCTTGCTACAACATCTATCGCTGCGCCGGCGGCGAATATCTCACGCTGGGAATCATCGAGGCGCATTTCTGGGAGCGCTTCTGCGATGTGATCGAGCGGCCCGATCTCAAAGAGGATCAGTGGCCGAAGGGCGCCGCCGCCAAGGCGCAGTATGACGCGATCGCCCGGATCATCGAGAAACGCACCCGCGACGACTGGGTGACGACCCTGCAAGCCGCCGATATTCCGGCGGGGCCCGTGAACAGCATGGCCGAGGCCTTCGACGATGAACAGCTCAAGCACCGCGAAATGTTCCAGGAGACGGAGCACCCGGTCGAAGGACGGATACCCCAGCTCGGATTTCCGGTGAAATTTTCCGAGACCCCGGGGCGGATCGAAACCCCGCCCCCCTTGCTCGGCGAACATAATGACGAAATACTGGAGACGCTCGGCTACAGCGCGGCCGAACGCGATTGTTTGCGCCGCGACGGGGTGATTTGATGGGCGAGCCGCCGCCCAATCTCATCGATTACCGGCGGGCCTGCGCCGAATTCGAGTGGAATTTGCCGGCGCGCTTCAATTTCGGGCGCGACGTCGTCGACCGCCACGCCGAAGAGCGGGACCGCCTCGCCCTGATTTGGCGAAACGAGGCGGGAAGCGAGCGGCGTTTCCGGTTTTCTGACATCGCGAAGCTGTCGAACCGTTTCGCAAACCTGCTGAAGACCCACGGGATCCGGAAGGGCGACCGGGTCATCATCATGCTGCCCCGCATTCCGGAATGGCAGATCGCCATGGTGGGCTGCCTCAAGCTCGGCGCCGTCGCGGTTCCCTGCATCGAGATGCTGACCGAGGCGGACATCGCTCACCGTCTCGCCGATTCCGGGGCGAAAGGCGTGGTCACGACCGCCCGGAACGCGGCTAAGCTCACCGACGGAGAGTTCATCCTGCGCGTCTCGATCGGCGAAGTCGAAGGCTGGAGCCCGTGGGAGGAGGCGATGGCGCAAGCGGAGGAAAGCTTCGAAGCCGCCGATCTGGAGCTCGACGAGCCGACGCTGATCTACTACACCTCGGGCTCGAGCGGCGCGCCCAAAGGGGTCGCCGTCGGCGCGCGGGGGCTTTACTGCTGGCCCTTCTGCGCCGAATCCTGGCTCGACCTCAGGCCCGATGACCTCATCTGGTGCACCGCCGACACGGGCTGGAGCAAGGCGGGCACGAGCGTCCTGTTCGGCCCCTGGGGTCAGGGCGCATCGGTCTTCTTCTATGACGGGCCGTTCGACCCGCGCCGACGTTTGGAGCTTCTCGCCCAATACGGCATCACCGTCTATTGCGCGGCCGCGACCGAGCTGCGCCGCCTCATCCAAGAGGACGTCGCCTGCGACAGCCTCGCCCGCCTGCGCCTCACGGTGTCGGCCGGCGAGACGGTCAACCCGGAGATTCTCGAGCGCTGGACGGCGCTCACCGGCACGCCCCTGCTCGAAGCCTACGGCCAGACCGAGACACTCATGACGGTGGCGAACTATCGAACGAAACCCGTCAAGGCGGGCTCCATGGGCCTGCCGCTTCCGGGGATCAGGCTCGCCGTCGTCGATCCGGACGGGCATTGCCTGCCGCCCGATTCGCCGGGACGGCTTGTCGTCGGGCTTCCCAACCCGCAGATGATGCTGGGTTATTGGAACGCGCCGGAGCTCGACGCGGCGGCGCGCCTCGTCAACGCCGAGGGCGAATGGTTCGTCACGGGGGACGAGGCGCGGATCGACGATGAAGGTTACGTGTTCTATCTGGGCCGGGTCGACGATGTGATCAGCTCGGCGGGCTACCGCATCGGGCCGAGCGAGATCGAGAACGCTCTGATGCAGCACCCCGCCGTCGAGGAATGCGCCGCCGTCGCGAGTCCCGATCCCGAGCGCGGCGAGGTGGTCAAGGCCTTCGTCGTCGCCGCTCCCGGCGTCGATCCTTCCGATGCGCTCACGCGCGAGTTGCAGGAGCACGCGAAACGGGTGACCGCGCCCTACAAATATCCGCGCCGGATCGAATTCGTCGCCGAACTCCCCAAGACAGTGAGTGGCAAGATCCGCCGGCGCGTGCTGCGCGATCGCGAGTTCGCCGAGAGGCGCGCGGGAGACACAGCCTAGAACGCCCGGCACCGGGAAACGCGCACGAGCGCGTTCACCTCGGCCGTTCAAAATGCTAGATGTGGGGATATCTGGCGCGATGTCACATGCCGTTAGGAAGGATGGTCTGACCTTGGCCCGCCAAGCCGCGAACGAGCTATCGAGCGCGCCGCCCGCCACGATCGCGGGCGCTCTCGCCGCCTTCACCCGGGGGATCGGGGATGCCGAGGTCCCAGCGGATGTGCTCGAGCGGGCCAAGCTCCATATACTCGACGCCATCGGCACCGGCCTCGCGGCGACCCGCCATGATTTTGCCCGCGCAACCCTCGAGGCGCTCCGGAGCTTGAGCGACGACGGAAGCTATCCGGTCATCGGCATGGATGCCGGGCTCGCTCTCAGGGACGCGGCCCTGATGAACGGGACGCTGATCCACGGGCTCGACTATGACGACACCCATTCGGGCGGCGTGATCCACGCCTCGGCGAGCGCCGTGCCCGTGATCCTCGCCGAAGGAATGCGGAGCCGGGCGAGCGGACGCGAGGCGCTTCTGGCCTACCTCGTCGGCATCGAAGCCTCGGCCCGGATCGGCGCCGCCGCCAAGGGCGGATTTCATCAGGTCGGTTTTCACCCGACGGGGATGGTCGGCGTGTTCGGCGCGGCGCTGGTCGCGGGACGGCTCAAGGGGCTCGACGAAAAGCAACTCGCCGACGCGCAAGGGATCGCGCTCAGCATGGCGTCGGGAACCTTCGAGTTCCTCGAGGAAGGGGCGTGGACCAAACGAATGCATCCGGGCTGGGCGGCGCTCTCCGGCATCACCGCCGCGAGCCTGGCGGCGTCGGGGTTCGTGGGCCCGAAGTTTCCCTTCGAAGGGCGATACGGGCTTTACAAATGTTACCTCGGGGCCGACGCCGAGATCGACTGGTCCATCTGCAGCGCCGGCCTCGGCGAGGTTTGGGAGATGCGCCGCGTCGCACTCAAACCCTACCCCATCTGCCACTTCAACCACGCCTTCGCCGATGCGGCTCTCGCGCTGCGCGAGGCGCACGATCTGAGACCTGAGGCGATCGATTCGATCACCGCGCTGATCGGGGAAGGCGAAATCGGTACGGTCTGCGAACCCGAGGCGAAGAAGCGCCGGCCATCAAACGAGTACGACGCACGCTTCAGCCTTCATTACACGATCGCCGCATCGCTCGTGAAGGGGCGCTTCACGCGAGCCGAACTATCGGAGCCCTGCCTTCGCGACCCGGTCATCCTCGGCCTCTGCGACAAGATCCACTACGAACGGGATCCGCAATCGGCCTTCCCGCGCTGCTACTCGGGCGAGGTGATCGTGACGACGACGGACGGCCGGCAGCTTCGCCACCGGGAATCCGTCAATCGCGGCGCCGAAGACCGGCCGCTCGGCAACGACGAGGTGATCGCGAAGTTTCACGAAAACGCCGCCGGCGTCATGGCGGCCGAGCGCGCGCGGAGGCTCGAACGGGCGGTGATGACCCTCGACGACCCGGACGCGGATTTGCTTGACGTGACATCCCTCCTCACCCCGACGTAAACACACCCCCAAGTCACTGAAATTTTTCACTTGCACTGGGAGAGGGCGGCACCCTTCCCGACGGATGAGGGATTAACACCGTTTTACAGCCTAAGATCTCCTGGATAGACTAGGCCTGAAGTATGCAAGGAATTAACTTCCGGCCGTCGCGCGCGGGTCGACATCCGTCTGCTCGAACCGGCGCCCTAGCGAAGACGTGAGTCTTCCGGCAAACGCCTTTGGCCGCATCGGTGAGCCGATTTCCGGGCACGCACTCTCGAGTGATCGTGCCGCTCTTCGCCGCGATTAGCGACGTCTCATAAAGACGCGTCCGATAGATTTCCAACATAATTCGTGGTACTTACCACTATCCTTTTGGCGCCCCGATCTTCTCTTTCGAGCCTTGCGAAGCCCTCATGGAATTCATCTTCATGTTGACCCAGAATGACCGAACGGTCGCCGACTGTCTCGAGGTCTTCGACGCGATCCGGCCGGTCGAGCTCAAGCATGTGGGCTTCAAGGACGTGGGCGCCGAGTTCGCGACGCTCAGCGAACTCAACCGGCGCATCAAGGACTCGGGCGCGACGAGCTATTTGGAGGTGGTGAACATGTCACTGGAGAGATGCCGGGAATCCGCCCGGGCGGCACTCCAGATCGGGGTCGACCGCCTCATGGGCGGCACCGAGGTCGACGCCGTGCTCGAGATCCTCGCCGGCTCTTCCATCGCCTATTACCCGTTTCCCGGCCATCCGGCGGGCCACCCCACGACGCTCGGCGGGACGCCCGAGGACGTTGCGGCCCATTGCGCAGCCTTCATGGCCAAGGGCTGCGCGGGAGCCGACCTCCTCGCCTACCGCGCGATCAACGCCGAGCCGCTCGCTCTCGTGAAAGCGGCGCGCGATGCGCTCGGCACGGGCCATCTGATCGTCGCGGGCAGCGTGGACTCGCCCGAGCGCGTGCATGCGCTCGCCGAGGCAGGCACGGACGCCTTCACGATCGGCACCGCCGTCTTTGACGGTTCGTTCTCTTCGCACAAAGGGGCGATCGGATCGCGCCTCAACGACGTGCTTGCGGCCTGCCCCTAACGCTTGGTACCCGTGTGCCGCGATGATCGTCGGCATCGACATTGGAACGCAAAGCCTGAAGGTCGTGGTCGTGGATGACGACCTCAGGCCACTCGGTAGCGCCGTCTCGGCTTACCGTGCCAGCTTCCCGCGCCCGGGCTGGGCCGAACAGGACCCCGGGCTCTGGGAGCGCGCGCTCCGACCCACCATCGGTGAGGCTCTCGAACAGGCGAGCATCGCGCCCCAAGACGTCAAGGCGCTCGGCATCTCGGGTCAGCTCGACGGCTGCATCGCGGTCGATCGCCAGGGGCGGGCGCTCGCGCCCTGCGTCATCTGGATGGACCGTCGCGCCGAGGACGAAATCCAGGACATCCCGGGCGAACGGGTCCGTGAGTCGGCCGGGCTCACACTCGATCCGACTCACATGGCGGCCAAGATACGTTGGTGGAAGCGCCATCTCCCCGGCGACGTTTTCCGGTTTCACCAACCGGTGTCCTACATGGTCGCGAAGCTCACGGGCGCCCATATCTTCGATCACGCCCTGGCCTCCACGACCATGCTCTATTCCCTGAAGGAGCGGCGCTTCGATCCGATCCTGCTCGAGGCGTTTGCGATCGGGATCGACGAGCTGCCAGAGCTTGCCGACGCGGAAGCCCTGGCGGGAACGCTGAGCGCGGCGGGCGCCGAATTGACGGGTCTCGTTCGAAACACGCCGGTCGCCGTCGGCACGGGCGACGACTTCTCGAGCCCGCTGGGCGCGGGATTGATGCGGCCCGGATGCGTCGTCTGCGGCCTCGGCACCGCCGAGGTGGTCGGCGCGCTCCATCCCGAACCCGCGATCGACCGGCAGGGGCTGGTCGAGACCCACGCCTATGCCGACGGTCTCTACTTCATCGAAAACCCGGGCTGGCTCTCAGGGGGCGCGCTCACCTGGTTCGTCGACAGCTTCGGCCTGGCCGACGTCGCCGAGCTCGATCGGCGCGCCGAACGGGTCGCGCCCGGCGCCGATGGGGTTCTGTTTCTTCCCGCGCTTAGCGGCGCCATGGCGCCGGAATGGATCGCCGGGGCCCGGGGCTGCTTCTACGGATTGACGCCGGCCCATGGCACCGAACACCTCGCCCGCGCCACGCTCGAAGGTTGCGGTTTCGCGATGCGCGATGTGATCGAGCGTCTCGACGAAATGGGTGTCGCGACCGATGCGCGTCTTCTCTTGGGCGGCGGCGCTCACAGCCGCCTGTGGGCCGAGATCCGCGCGGATCTGTCCGGTCGCCCTGTGGAGCGGCCCGCCGAAACGAGAACCGCGCCGATCGGCGCCACGATGCTCGCCGCGGTCGCCGCCGGCATTCAGCCGGATCTTTCGACCGCGGTGGGTTTGGCGGAGGGCGCGCTCGAGGTGATCGAGCCGGAGCCGACGCGAAAAGAGGCCTATGACGACGCCTACCGCAACTACCGGCGCTTGTTCGACAGCCTCCGCCCGATGTTCGGAGCGGGCTGATGGGCGGAGACAGCATCGCGCGCCTGCTCGAGGGTCGTTATGAAGACCGAGACGGCGGACCGCCCCTCGCGGTTCCGACGCGCTCCGTCGTCATCGAGGAGAGCCTTGCCGGCCATGAAGCCGATCTCGTGAAGGCACTCGACTTGGGCGGCCGCCTCACGGTCGTGAGCGATGCGACGACCCACGCCGTCCTGGGCGAGAGCGTCGCCAATGCTCTCGAATCGATCGCCGCCGTGGAGCGCCTCACTCTCCCGGCAAATCCCCACGCCGACGGGGAAACCACCGCGCGCATCGCGGCCGAGACGGCCTCGAGCGACGCCTTGATCGCGGTCGGCTCGGGCACGATCAACGACCTCTGCAAATATGCCGGCGCCAAGGCCGGCAAGCCCTACGCCGTCTTCGCGACCGCGCCCTCGATGAACGGTTACGGCTCCATCACCGCGGCTATCATGATCGACGGCCACAAGAAGTCGTTGCCGGCGCAAGCGGCAGCCGGCATCTTCATCGACCTTTCGGTGTTCGCGGCGGCGCCGTCCCGAATGATCCGATCGGGTCTTGGTGACAGTCTGTGCCGGCCGACGGCGCAAGCCGATTGGCTGCTCGCCCATCTCTTGCGCGACGAGCCCTACCGGCAGGCGCCGTTCGAGCTCTTGGCTGAAGACGAGGACGCCCTCTTCGGCGAGCCGCAAGCGTTGCTCCGGGGCGATCTCGAGGCCATGCGGCGGCTCGCGCGCACGCTCGTGCTCTCGGGCTTCGGCATGACGATCTCCGGG
>JAPUJA010000173.1 GCA_027296525.1 Pseudomonadota bacterium
TCCTCTCCTCCTCTTCGACGCGGCGCAGCAAGATACGATCGTGCAGTGGTTTGAGACTCATCTATAACACCCCGAAAAGTACATAATTTCAGGCTCTTAGTGATTTGTTAGCACTCGCTACGGAATATAGGGAACCCACGACGGGCTTGTCAAGAAGTCCGTCCGAAATGAAGATTGTGCGCGCTAAGCCGAGGAGCGGGCCGCCAGATCGGGCGCTGGTGACGTTTTCTTCGCCTTCTACCTTGCCCGCCGTATCAAAGGCACTTTCAAACGCATGGCCGCGGAGCTTGCCACAGATTTTACTGCGAGATGGCTGTCCGATCCCGATCGGAATGTCATGCTGTAGAGGCGGCCGACGAGATCCGGGTCCAGAGCGCTCCCTCGATGGTAGTGTCGGCTTTGGGTCATTAGCGGACATCGGCGATGCTGTCTCGAATGTCCGGTTTGGGGCGGGAAGCAGACATCCGAGCGCCTGAACCGCGCCTACTGACAGCTCAACGCTTCCCCTTGGGGCCGCGGCCTAGGGGAGACTCCAGCAGGTCATTCAGTCGAACCCCGTCCAGAGTCGAAATAGCCCGTTTGAGTGCGATCCTTACCTTCTGGAGTCTCAACCATCAGGAACATTCGTGTCGCCGCTGTACGGGACTCCTATGACTCCTGGGCGGCCTTCTATGAGCCGGGTCAAGGAGCCCGTGCGGCAACCAGCCCGGAAGTAGCGACACGCATCCTGTGAATCGCCGGTGGTCAAAGATTCGACTGCACCCACACTCGTGAGGGCCTACAGGCCAGTTGAGCCCTTTTTTCCATACGCCCTGTCGATAAGTAGCACAGCTGTATGTTACCTAGGCCGTTACCTTTGAGTGTGACAGGCTGTCGTTATTGAAGCTAAATCATTGAAATTGTTGGTGGGCGCACAAGAACTCGAACCTTGGAGCCGCTGATGAGGAGGTAGGCGAACGCGGTGAGCACCGTTGCGAGCGCCGTCCACTTCTTGATCGGATAGCGCAGCGCCAAGGGTTCGATGAGCGCGAACAAGGCGCGCAAGACCACGAAGACGATGCCGGCGACGAGCCCGACATGGAGGCCGGAGATCGCGAGCAGATGCGCGAGCCCGGCATTGCGCATGGCCACGAGCGATTCCTCCGGGATCCGGCCGCGCTCGCCGACCATGAGGGCCGCCGCGACGCCGCCCGCCGCATTGTCTTGCGCGGCGGTGATCCGTTCGGCCAAACGGTACCTGAGCTCACTCAACCAAAGATGCAAGCCGCCGCCCGTCGCGCCCGCCGGCGGTTCGATCAGGCGCGCCGCTCCGAGGGCGTAGCCCGAGCCGCCGAGCCGCTCGAAATAGGCGCGTCGGGCAAAATCGAAGGCGCCGGGAGCGACCGGCTCGAACGGCGGCGACAAGACCGCCCAGAGATCGACCCAAACACCCGGGATGATCGGATCGATCTCCTTGCGCAGGGTGACGCGAACCCGTTCCGGCGTCGCGTCCGCGTCGAGCCCCTCGATCGCGACCTGCTCCAGGAGGAGGCGCTTGCCGCCCCGGACGGGCCGTGCTTCGAGCACGCGACCGGTGACCTGTTCCGGACCGATCTCTTGGAAGAGCATGGGCGCCTCGACCTCGGCGGCCCGATACTGGGCCACCAGAAAGCCGGCGGCGATCCCGGCCAGGGCGAACCCCGTCCAACGCCCGAAGGCGTGCGCGCGCGCGATGAAGGTGACGACCAGGCCGACGCCGAGTCCCGCGATCCCAAGCCAGAGCGGCGGTTCGCTGAGGAGGGCGAAGTAAAGCGCAACCCCGGTGCCGAACGCGACCGGAAGCCATAGGAACCATCGCTCGCGTTCGGCGAGGAACGCGCCCGATGCCGCCGCGAGCAACCCGCGCCCGGCGCCGCCTCTCGTCTCCGTCGCTATTTGGGGATCCGTCTGCGTCATCGAGCCGGGACCCTTGGATCCGAGTCTTCGCCGTGCCGCGGGGCCCTCGAGCCCCCGCACGCAAGCGCACTCTAGCCCTTGGCCCCGCGCCCGCAAACGGCGTTCGGGACGGGTCGAACCGGGTCGCGGCGCATTGACGCCCCAAGCCCCGCCACCTTACCTTGCCCGCGAGTTCTCAACGAACCTGCATTGCCGGCGAGGGAGACATGACGAAGCGCTGGAAAGATCGGCCGCCCGGCTCCAATTGGGGCGATTTCGGACCCGACGACGAGCTTGGCCGGCTCAATCTCCTAACACCCAAGAAGGTTCTCGAGGGCATCCGCGAGGTGCGCGAGGGGCGCGTCTTCTCTCTGAGCCTGCCGCTCGACTATCCGGGCGAGCGCAAGCTCAACCCGCGCCGTTTTCCGCCGCAGCTCCATCCCGTCTTGCGCGAGGGCCTGCCGGTACGAAATTTTCCCATGGAGATCGGCTTTCCCGAGCGCACCGATGTGATGAACGACGAGGTGATGCATCTGTGCAGCCAGTATTCGACCCAGTGGGACGCGCTTTGCCACGCGGGAAGCCAGTTCGACGCCGACGGCGACGGCACGCCTGAATTCGTCTATTACAACGGCTTCCGCGCCGGCGAACACGTCACGGGACCGGTGCGCTACACGCCCGAGGGCGCTTGCGAGGCGACCGGGCAAAGCGTCGGCGCGGACGCGCTCGGGATCGAGCGGATGGCCGAGACGGGCGTGCAAGGGCGCGGCGCCATGATCGATCTTCACGCCCACTATGGCCGCGAACGGCAGATGGTCGGCTATGACGAGCTGATGGAGGTGTGCGCGAAAGACGGGGTCACGGTCGAGCCCGGCGATATGCTCTGCTTCCATACGGGCTTCGCCGAGATGCTCCTCGAGATGAAGAAAAAGCCCGACGAGGAAAGCTTGCAGAATTCCTGCGCCGTCCTCGACGGACGCGACGAAAGGCTGCTCGAATGGATCACCGCCTGTGGTGCCGCCGTTCTGATCGCCGACAACTACGCCGTCGAGGCCTATCCGCCGCGCGAGGGAACGGGGCGCTGCGCTCTCTTGCCATTGCACGAGCATTGTCTCTTCAAGCTCGGCATCCATTTGGGGGAGTTGTGGTGCCTCGGCGAGCTTGCCGCCTGGCTGCGCGCAAACGGGCGATACCGGTTCCTGCTGACGGCGCCGCCGCTCCGCATGCCGGGCGCGGCGGGATCGCCAACCACGCCGGTCGCGACGGTCTAACGCGCCCATGACCGTCGTCACCCGCTTCGCCCCGTCGCCCACCGGATTTCTGCATATCGGCGGTGCGCGCACGGCCCTGTTCAACTGGCTCTATGCACGCCACCAGGGCGGGCAGTTCCGCCTGCGCATCGAAGATACGGATCGCGCGCGCAGCACGCCTGAAGCGGTGGCCGCGATCATCGACGGGCTCACATGGCTCGAGCTTCAGTGGGACGGCGAGGTGGTGCATCAATTCGACCGGGCACCCCGCCACAACGAGCTCGCGCAGAAGCTGCTCGATGCGGAAAAGGCCTACCGGTGCTACTGCACGCCCGAAGAGCTTGCCGAGATGCGTGAAAAGGCGCGCGCCGAGGGCCGACCCGCGCGCTATGACGGGCGCTGGCGCGAGCGCGATCCAAGCGCGGCGCCGCCCGGGATCGAGCCGGCGGTTCGTTTCAAGGCGCCCCAAGAGGGCGCGACCGTGATCGAGGATCTCGTGCAGGGGAGCGTCAGAACGGCCAACGAGCAGCTCGACGACATGGTGCTCCTGCGCGCCGACGGCACGCCCACCTACATGCTCTCGGTCGTGGTGGACGATCACGACATGGGCGTGACCCACGCGATACGCGGGGACGATCATCTGACGAACGCGTTTCGCCAGACTCAGCTCTTCCGTGCGCTCGGCTGGCAACCGCCGCGCTATGCCCATATCCCCCTCCTCCACGGGCCCGACGGAGCGAAGCTTTCAAAACGGCATGGCGCCCTCGCGCTCTCCGCCTATCGCGAGATGGGCATCCTGGCGGAGGCCATGCGCAACTATCTCCTGCGCCTGGGCTGGAGCCACGGGGACGACGAGATCATTTCCACCGAACAGGCGATTGCCTGGTTCGACCTCGAAGGGGTCGGCCGCTCGCCGGCGCGCTTCGATATGGAAAAGCTGTTGAGCGTCAACGCTCACTATCTGCGCCACAGCCCGGATGCCAGGCTCGTCGAGCTGGCCGCCCCGGAGCTCGCAGCGCGCCTGGGCCGCGCGCTTGATGCGGAACAGACGGAGCGCCTCGAGCGTGGCATGGCAGGTTTGAAGGAGCGTGCAAAAACCGTCCTGGAGCTTGCGGAAAACGCTTACTTTTATGTCGCGGACCGCCCACTCACCCCGGATTCGAAGGGCGCCAAGTTGCTGAGTGATCGCGAGGCACGGGCGAATCTGGCCGAACTCGCCAACGCCCTGGAGAGGCTCGACGATTGGAGCGAGTCGGCCCTGGAAGACGCCGTTCGCGCGTTCGCCGAGGCGAAAGGCCTCAAGCTCGGAGGCATCGCACAGCCCCTGCGCGCGGCGCTCACCGGCTCGACGACTTCTCCGGGAATCTTCGAGATCCTGCTAATATTGGGCCGGGATGAAGCCCTGGCCCGGATCGGAGATGCCGTCCGTGGCCCCTAGACCGCATCTGTGCTAAGTTGACAAGATAAGCCGCCATGCCTGTTTTCTGGATCGATTGTTGGATCGCCGGGGCGCGTCCCGGCCCGAAGGAATGTAGCCATGTCTAAAACGACGGTCGCTCAAGCGACCAAGGGCGCGTCGGGAGAGAGCATCACGATTACCAACAACCGAACGCAGGAGTCGACAACCCTGCCGCTGCTCGAGGGCAGCATGGGGCCGAAGGTCGTTGATATACGAACGCTCCACGAGAAGACGGGCTATTTCACCTACGACCCGGGATTCATCTCGACGGCGAGTTGCGAGTCGGACATTACCTTCATCGACGGCGACAACGGCGTCCTGTTGTACCGGGGCTATCCGATCGAGGAGCTCGCCGAAAACAGCGATTTCCTGGAGGTCGCCTATCTTTTGCTCAACGCCGAGCTTCCGACCGCGGCCGAGAAGCGCAAATTCAACGACTCGATCACCACCCACACGATGGTGAATGAGCAACTCACCTACTTTTACCGGGGGTTCAGGCGCGACGCGCATCCCATGGCGGTGATGGTCGGTGTGGTCGGCGCGCTCTCGGCCTTCTATCACGACGAAGTCGACATTCACGATCCCCGTCAACGCATGGTCGCCTCCCATCGTCTGATTGCCAAAATCCCCACCATCGCCGCGATGGCCTATAAATATTCGATCGGCCAGCCTTTCATTTATCCACGAAACGACTTGAACTATGCGGAGAATTTTCTCCACATGATGTTCGCGGTGCCGTGCGAGGAATTCAAGATCAGCCGCGCGCAGGCGCGCGCCATCGATCGAATCTTCATCCTCCATGCCGATCACGAGCAGAACGCGTCGACCTCGACCGTCCGGCTCGCCGGATCGTCGGGAGCGAACCCCTTTGCCTGCATCGCGGCCGGCATCGCATCGCTCTGGGGTCCCGCTCACGGCGGGGCCAACGAAGCGGTCTTAAAGATGCTGATGGAAATCGGTTCGGTCGATCGCATACCCGAATTCGTCGCGCGCGCCCGGGACAAGGACGATCCCTTCCGACTCATGGGATTCGGACATCGGGTGTACAAGAACTACGATCCGCGCGCCAAGGTCCTGCGGGGAAGCTGTCATGAGGTGCTTGACGATCTCGACATGGAGAACGATCCTCTCTTCAAGATCGCCATGGAACTCGAGAGGATCGCGCTCAGCGACGATTACTTCATCGAGCGCAAGCTCTATCCGAACGTCGACTTCTATTCAGGCATCATCTTGCAGGCACTCGGCTTTCCGACTCACCTGTTCACGGTTATCTTCGCCGTGGCGCGGACGGTCGGCTGGATCGCGCAGTTGAATGAAATGACGGAAGATCCCAATCAAAGGATCGGGCGGCCGCGCCAGCTCTATACCGGGCACAAGACGCGGCGCTATATTCCTGTCGGCCAACGTGGCTAAGAGCGCCAAGAAACGTTTTTCCCGTCCCGAGCGGACGCAAGGGTCGGACAGGTGCCGCCCGCCGGGCCTCCTCCATCCGCGCGCCTTTCCCCGGCGCGAGGAGGCCGCCAACGACGACATTTCAACCGCGCCGTCCTTCTGGCGCCGTCTGGTCCCGCTCTTGCTCGCCGCCGGCGGCATCGCCGCACTCCTTCTGCTGAGCCAAGCCTGACGGAGCGAGCCTCGTCGAAGGCCGTGAGGCAAAATCGCCTCCCGTTCCATCACGGGCCTTAGGCCGGATCGGAGTCCACCTCGATACCGACCAGGAACAGTCCCGCCTCGTCCGCTTCGCGCCGGACGTTGGGCAGGTCGATGATGAGCGAGCGGCCCGCCTCGACCGCGATGCCGCTCAAGCCCGCGGCATGAGCCCGGCGGATCGTCTCGATGCCGATCGTTGGGAGGTCCACGCGGCGCTCCTGATGGGGCTTCATCACCTTGACGAGCACGCCACCCGGGCGCGCCCTCTCGGCGCAGCGGCTGAGCAAGGCGTCCGTGCCGTCGGCCCCCTCCACGTCGAGCACCACCCCGCTCTCAACGACCGCGCCCTGGCCGAGGTCACGCGCGCCCACCTCGCGCGCCGCGCGGACGCCGACCTCGATATCCTCTCGCGCGCGCGCATCGGGCGCGACCACCCCCAGGACACCGGCCGGCGCGAGCAATTCGGAAAGCAGCTCGTCGGCCCCGACGATGCGGAATCCTTCGCTTTCGAGCTCCTCGACGATGACCTTGAAAAGCGCATCGTCGCCACCCGTCGTCGCCCGGGCGAGTCGGCCGAGGAGTTTCACGCCGCGCCAGTCGAACTTCAGCTTGGAAAGCTCGGGCCGCCGCATCTTTCCGCACAGGCACACCTCGCCGACCTCGGCATCGCGCAGCGCCTTCAAGACCGCGCCCACGGCGCCGAGGCGCGTCCAGATATGGGGCGTATCGCCGATCACCTCCGGATCCGTCTCGCCCTCGAAGGCAACGATGAACATCTCGCGCCCGGACGCCCGGCAGGTTGAGATCAGTCTTGGAGGCAGCGGGCCGTGGCCCGCAAGGATTCCGAGTTTAAGCGGCACGTTGGCTCTTGGGCTGACAAACGGGCCGTGCGCTGGCGGATCTGATGAACTCGACGATGTCCATCGCGGCCTCGTTATCGGAAAACATCTCCGAGACATCCGACAACCGTTCGGCCATCGTCCCCTCCTGGGCAAAGAGAAGCCTGTAGGCATTGCGCAAGACGTGAATCATCTCGCGCGAAAATCCCCGGCGCTTGAGCCCGACGAGGTTGAGGCCGGTCAAATGCGCGCGATCACCCACCACGGAGCCATAAGGAATGACGTCGTTCTCAACGCCTGAGAGCCCTCCGACGATGGCGTGCGCCCCGATCCGAACGAATTGATGCACGGCGGCAAGACCCCCGAGGATCGCGTAATCGCCGACCGACACATGCCCGCCGAGGGTGGCATTGTTCGCCATCACAACGTGGTCTCCGATCGTACAGTCGTGAGCGACATGGGAGGTCATCATGAAGAGAGAATTGTCGCCCACCTTGGTGAGCATTCCGCCTCCGCTCGTACCGGGATTCATCGTTACGTATTCGCGAATCACATTATTGTGGCCGATCTCGAGCGCGGAGGGCTCACCCGCATATTTCATATCCTGCGGGTCCAAGCCTATCGAGGCGAAGGGAAAGATCTTCGTGTTCTCGCCGATCCGTGTGTGCCCGCCGACGACGACATGGGAGTGAAGCGTGATGCCGGAGGCGAGCGTGACGTCAGGACCCAAGACACAGTATGGGCCGATATAGACGTCATCGGCGATCCTGGCCTTCGGATCTACGATCGCCGTCGGATGGATGTCCGTCATTCAATCACTCGAGATCATCGCTGAATAAGTTGCCTCCGCCACAATCGCTCCATCGACCTTCGCTTCACCTTTAAATTTCCAGACATTCGCCCGCTTGTGGATCTTTTTGACTTCGACCCGCAGGCAATCACCCGGCTCGACGGGTTGACGGAAACGTGCATGCTCGATGGACATGAAATAGACGATCTTTCCCTCGGCGCTTGGCCCCAGTGTGTAAACCACGAGCGCAGCCGCGGTTTGCGCCATTGCCTCTATGATGAGGACGCCGGGCATGACCGGCTTATCGGGGAAGTGCCCCTGAAAATGCGGTTCGTTGATCGTGACATTTTTTTCGCCGACGGCGCTCTCGCCTGGGATCAAATCGACGATGCGGTCGATCATGAGGAACGGGTAGCGATGGGGGATCAATCGCATGATCTGGGAGATATCGATCTCCTCGACAGGAGGGTGCGCTAAAGCGGCGTCTTTCAATTTCTACGCCTCCTTCTTCTCCGCCAACCGTGCAAGACGAATGTTCTGCCGGTGCCAGTCGCGTATCGGAACGGCCGGGCTGCCGCCCATGATAGTGCCCGGCGCGATATCGCGCATCACCCCGCTTTGGGCTGCGATTCGCGCCCCCGCCCCGATCTTGAGATGTCCGGTCAATCCCGCCTGCCCCCCGATGAACACGTAATCTTCGATCTTCGTGCTGCCGGAAATCCCCACCTGAGCCACGATGACGCATCCCGGTCCAAGCTGAACGTTATGAGCAATCTGGACCAAATTGTCGATCATGCAGCGCTCGCCGATGATGGTATCAGGCCCGCTGCCCCGATCAACGGTGCTGTTGGCGCCGATCTCCACATCGTCGCCGATGATCACGCGACCGAGTTGCGGGACCTTGAGATGCTCGGCCGGATCGGGCGCGAAGCCGAAGCCGTCCTGGCCGATCCGCGCGCCCGAGTAAATCGCCACCCGATGCCCGACCAGGCTGTTGAAGATCGCCGCGCCCGTGCCCACGCGGCAGTCGTCCCCCATCACCACGCCGGGGCCGATCACCGCATTCGTCCCAATCCAAGCGCGCGCCCCGATCTCGGCACGCGATCCGATCACGGCGCCAGACTCGACGCGACAATCCGGTCCGAGCCGTGCCTCCGGATCGATGTCCGCCCGGGGCGATATCCCGGGTTCGAGCCGATGCGGCGGATGGAAAGCCCGCGCCGCGTGGGCGTAAGCCGGATAGGGTTTCTCGGTAAGCAGCAGAGCCATCCCCCGTGGCGCCCGAGCTGCGAATTCCGGATGAACGATGCACGCCCCGGCTGCGCTGTTCGCGAAAACATCAACATAATCCTTGTTGTCGAGAAACGACAGCTCGTCGGAACCCGCGCGATCGAGCGGTGCGACATCGACGATCTGCTTCCCGGGATCGGCATCATCGCTCAGCTTCGTCTTGGCGAGCTGCGCGATCTCGCCCAGGCTGAAGGGGCCCGCGTTCGTATAGAAGCGCGGATCCGTCATCGTTAATTCTTCTCCAACACGACTTGGACGTGCGGCAATCGTTCGTTGAGCCGACGCAGAACCTCTTCCGATATGACAAGTTGATCGGACGCGTAGATCAAGGTGGAGCTCGGAACGACAAGGGTATAACCCCGCTCCCGCGCGAGGTCCGAAATGACGCCGTAGACGACTTGCTTGACCTCGTTCAGGGCCCTCATCTCGGCGCGTTTGATCAGCCCATTGATGCGTCTCTCCTTCGCCTGAATCTCTCTCACGCGGCGCTCGAAGTCGTGGGCCTTCTCCGCAAACGCTTCCGGCGACAGGATGGTCTTCTGCCGGTTAAGCTCTTCGTTGAGGACGCTGAGCTCCCCTTCCTCCTTGTCGAGCTCCGCCTGGTATTTGTCTCGGATCGCGACCAATTGCTGAGCCACGCTCTTGGACGCCTCCGACTCGTTGATGAGCGCCTCGTATTCGACCACGGCGATGATGGGGCTGGGAACGCCTTGCGCCTCGCCCCGCGTCGCGAGAGGCAGATCGGCGAGCAGAAAAACGAGCGTCAGCGTGACAAGAACGAAGAGCCGCATGGCTTAGAAACGCGTCCCGAAGCTGAACCTGAAGAGCTCCGTATCGTCAAAATTCTCTTTGACGACCGCTTGGGTGACGTCGATGCCGACCGGCCCGAACGGTGACAGATAGGACGCGCCGATACCGACACCGACCCGCGGCGACGCATTGTCGACAAGCTCCGGCCCCGATTCATCGATATTGGTCAAGGTGCCGATATCGCTGAACACCCGTCCCTTCACGGGAAAATCGCGCGGCAAGAAGCCAAAAGGAAAACCCAGCTGGAAGCTCAGCACGCCGTAGAGGTTCCCGCCCAAGGCATCGTCGGTCACGATATCCCGCGGGCCGATGCCCGCCGTATCGAAGCCGCGCAGACGCGTGCCGCCGATGAAAAATCGGTCGGAAATATTCACGTCTTCGCCCAGGCCGAAAATATAGCCGGACGACAAGGCGAAACGGCCGATCCAGTCCTCGGCAAACGGGTAGTAATACTGGTAATCAAGCTCGTGCCGGAGCCAATGCACGTCGCCACCCAGCCCCGCAACATCTTGCTGCAGCTGAACACTGTAGCCTTCGGTCGGTGTGTTGAAGCTGTCGAGCCGATCATAGATGAAGGTCTGGCCGATCGATGAGGTCAGAGTCTTTCCCTCTTGATCCCGGATAAACCGAGAGGCGAAGGCATCGACATCGGTGATATCGACCTGGCGAAGCTTGTAGCGCAGAGAATGGCGGAGCCATTCCGTGATCGAATAGCCCAAGCGGAGGCCCGCGCCGAGCTCCTCTTGATCGAAGGACGACTCCGTCTGAAAATCCGTGACACGGCGAAAAAGATCGCCGCCCAAAGTGATATCCCGGCCGAGGAAATAGGGTTCCGTGAAACCGATGTCGGCGAACAGCCGCCTTGAGGAAATACTCGCACGGGCGCGCAACTTCTGGCCCCGACCGAGAAAATTGCTCTCCGCGACGCCGATATCGATCAATGGACCGTCGAATGTCGAGAACCCGGCGCCAAAATTGAGCTGCCCGGTAGCCTGCTCTTGGACCTTCACCGTGATGATGGTCTGATCGGCCGCATCGCCGGGCTCCGCCTTCACCTCGACATTCGCGAAGAACCCCAGATTGCGGACACGCCGCTCGGAGCGCCGGTATCTCGCCGTGTTGAAGGCGTCTCCCTCCGCCAACCGGAACTCGCGCCGGATAACCTTGTCCAAGGTCCGCACGTTTCCGCTAATGTCGATCCGTTGAACATACACACGCGGCGCCTCTCCAATGTCGTAGGTCACGTCGATCACGCGTTTCTCGCTATCCCGCTTCACGCGCGGTTCAATGTCGATGAACGCATAGCCTTGATTGCCGAGGGCATCCGTCATGGCTTGAATTGACGCCTCGATCTCATCGGCGTCGTACCAGTCACCCGGCTCGCTGCTTATCAGAGCCCGCAACTCCTCGATACCAACGCCACCCGGCCCACGTCGAGCGATCGCCTCGTCCGCCGCCTCGGACGGCTCTGCCGCGTCAAGTGGGATCGCGCTCTTCAGATCCATTTTCCCGAAGCGGTAGCGCTCGCCCTCTTCGAGCGCAAAGGTGATGAAGAACACCCCCCGGTCCTGTGTCAGCTCCGCGACGGCCGAAACGACCCGAAAGTCCGCGTAACCGTTCTTGAGGTAGAAGCGACGCAGAAGTTCGCGATCGAACGTCAGGCGATCCGGATCGTAGGTATCGTCCGTCGACAAGAAACGCCACCATGCCGACTCCGTCGTCTGTATCTCGCTCCTCAGCTCCTTGTCGGAGAACCGCCGGTTCCCCACGAAGGCGATTTTCTTGATTTGGGTGACAGGACCCTCGTCGATCTCGAACACGAGATTCACGCGGTTCTGGGTAAGCTGAATCACCTTGGGCTCGACCGTCGCCGCAAAACGCCCGCTGCGGCGATAGATCTCGAGCATCCGCTGCACGTCCGACTGGACACGGGTGACGGTATAGACCATGCGGGGTCGAAGTTGGACCTCCCCCTCAAGCAGCTCATCGCCGATCTCGTCGTTTCCTTCGAACGCCACTTGGTTGATGATCGGATTTTCGATCACACGTACGACGAGTGAGTCCCCGACGCGGTCGATCGCAACATCGCGAAACAAGCCCGTGGCAAACAAGGTCTTCAGCGAGTCGTCGACGACGCGCGGATCAAACCGATCGCCGACCCGAATGGTCATGTAGGAACGAATCGTCTCTCCCTCGATCCGCTCATTTCCCTCGACGACGATGCTCTCCACACGCCCGGAGCCCTCGCTGCTTTGGCCGGAGGCCGATGTCGCCAGGGCCAACGCGACATGGAGCGCAATCACCAGAGCCAGGATGGCGCGCATATCCAGCGATTCTCCCCGACCCCGCGCCGCCTTATGAGAAGAGGTTCTCGACGAAGTCGAAGATGCCCAAATGCCGGAAATCGTTGTAAAGAACAAACCCGACCAAACAGACGATCACGGCGAATCCGAACCGAAAGATCATCTCCTGAGCCCGCGGCCCCAACGGCCTCCCTCGCGCCGCTTCGATCCCGTAAAAGAAGAGATGGCCGCCATCGAGCAGCGGGATCGGAAACAGATTGATCAAGCCCAAGCTAATCGACAAGACCGCCGTGAAGAAGATCAGATTGGGCAAGCCCTGTTTCGCCATTTCCCCCGAGAATTGGGCGATCCGGATCGGCCCGCTCAATTCCTCGGTGCTTCGGCTGCCCACGATCATTTGGCCCACGGCCTTGAGCACCTCGAAGCTGTAGATGAATGTGTGCCGAGCACCGAGCCACACGGCGGTCGCCGGATCCTGGCGCTCGAAAATGACGCTCGAGCCCTGTACGCCGATGCGCCCGATCTCGTAAGTGCCGCCCGACTCATCTGTTTGAGCAACCGACTCAGGCACGACGCTCAGCGCAACCTGCGTCTCGTCTCGCTCGACGACAATCTCCAGAGGCACGCCCGGATTACGGGTGATGATGTCCACCATGTCCTCGAAGCGCTCGATGTCGCGCCCGGCGATCGAGAGAACGATATCCCCGGGTTCGATCCCGGCCGCCTCCGCCGGCCCGCCGGCAACGACATCGCTGACCTGTGGCGTCGTCACCCGCATCCCGACGGTCACGAACAGAATGCTCAGCAGGACAATGGCGAGGATGAAGTTGGCGATCGGGCCTGCCGAGACGATCGCCGCGCGCTGCCCGACCCGTTTGCATGTGAAAGCGACCGCCTCTTCTTCGGGCGTGAAGGACGGCACCTCGCCCTTGGGCATGCTTGCCGGATTGGTATCGCCAAACATCTTGACGTAGCCCCCGAGCGGCACGGCGCTGAACTTCCAGCGCGTCCCGCGGCGATCCGTCAGGCCGAAAAGCTCGCGTCCGAAGCCGATCGAGAAGGTCTGGACGCGGACTCCGTTCACGCGGGCGATCAGGTAGTGCCCAAGCTCGTGGAAAAACACCACGATCGTGAGGACGACGATGAAAGACCAAGTGTATGTCCAGATTTCACCGAGGAAGTCCATAGAACGGATCCGATCGTGTTCTCCGGGTCGATAGACCCTTTGGGCGTCCGCGCGACATCGCCCGGCGCGCCCCATCCGTCGCCCGGTGCCGGGCGAAAAACCCGTCACCTGCGCCGTGCGCGCGCCCGACGCGCAGCAACGTCAAGCTCCCGGCGGATTGTAGGGAGGCCACTGCACCTTGGCAAGCGCCGCCGGCACCGATTAACAACTTGATTCCCCTAGGGATAATCGAGCGCGCCGGAGACGCGGAACGGCCCTCAGGGAGCGACGGCCAGCGGGTCGCCGAAAAGCGTCCGGATCAGCCCGAGGACAAGCGAAGCGGCGAGCAAGCTGTCAAGCCGATCGAACAGACCCCCGTGGCCCGGGATTAACTCACCGCTGTTCTTCACCCTGAACCGGCGCTTGATCGCCGACTCGATCAGATCGCCCCCTTGCGCACCGAGCGCAACGGCGAAGGCGACCGGAAGAGACAAGGCCAGGGGCGGCGGTTCGGGAAGCCAACCGACCGCCGAAAGCGCGATGCCGGCGAGCCAGGCGATGAGCAAGGCCAAAATCACCCCGCCGATCGCACCCGAGACGGTCTTTCCGGGGCTTATCCGGGGCGCGAGCCGCGCTCCTCCAACCGCCCGGCCGAGGGCATAGGCGCCGATATCACTCGCCCACACGGTCAAGAAGAGCCAGAAGACCAGCGCGCGGCCCGATTCCGGCTCGAGACGGAGCGAGAGGAGTGCGATGCAGGCCGCCGAGGGATAAAGCACGCCACATGCCGACCAGATCGGCGGAGCCCCGAATCGGTACGCCGCGGCGAGCACCGTCAGGGCGCCGCCCGCGGCCGCGCCCGCTCCCGCCCAGGGCCCCAGGAGCGAGGTCGTGGCCACCGCGCCGCCAACCGTCATCACACCCAGAATCGCGACCGGAGCGATCGTCCGGGACGAGGCCATCCGGCACCACTCGAAGACGACGCCCGCCCCGACGAGGGCGGTGACCACGGCGAACGCCGGGCCCCCAAAATAGGCGGCCGCCAGAGCCCCGGGCGCGAGGACAAGACTCGAGAGGACGCGCCGGCCGATTTCGCCGGTCCCCGCTTTAGCCACCCGTGCCACCGTACCGACGCTCGCGCTGCTGGTACTCGTCGATGGCCTGGAAGAGATGCTCCCTCTTGAAGTCCGGCCAGAGGGTCGGGACGAACACGAGCTCGGTGTAGGCTGCCTGCCACAAGAGGAAATTGCTGAGCCTTTGTTCGCCGCTCGTGCGGATCATCAGATCCGGATCGGGGAGGCCCGCGGTATCGAGACAGCGCCCGAACGCCTGTTCGGTGATGTCGTCCGGCGAAAGCCGGCCGGTGTGCACATCCTCCGCGAG
>JAPUJA010000174.1 GCA_027296525.1 Pseudomonadota bacterium
CGCCGTGACGAGCCAGAAGGCCAGCATCACGCCGCCGAGCGAGAGGAACATCCCCGTCATGCGGTGAAGGATCGAGAGAACCGAGGTGAGCTCCAGGCGGTAGACTTGGAGGTGGGGGGAAAGCGGCCGGCTCTGTTCGGACATGCGCGCTCGAACCTCCCTCGCTTGCCCCTGCGTGTCGTGGAATCGAGGGCGATTTAAGACGGATCGGGGGCCCTCGTCAACGCGTCCATCGCCTGTCGGGGCAATCTCTCGGCCTAATCGCCGCGCCGGGGCATGAGCACCCAATAGTCGAAGTCGAGAACGACGTCCGGGTGATAGCCGCCGTCCTCGGTCTGGTCGGGAAAATCGGCGCAAGGCGTATCCTTGGTCGCGATCGTGCGCAGCCGGAGCGCCGCCACATCGGCGCGACCCGGAATCGTGCTCTTCTCGCGGACCTCGCTCCAGGCGTAGAGCGTATCGCCGGCGAAGGTCGGCGCCACATGGCGTCCGCCGTTGATCGCCGCGATGCGAAACGCGTTGGCGAGGCCGTTGAAGGAGAGCGCGCGTGCCAGGCTGATGACATGCCCGCCGAAGACGATCCGCCGGGCGAAGCGCCCGTCCTTTTCAATATGCTGGTTGAAGTGAACCCGCGCCGTGTTTTGATAGAGCCGCGTCGCCATCATGTGTTCGGCCTCTTCGATCGTCATGCCGTCCACATGGTCGATCCGCTCGGCCGTTTCGTAATCCTCCCAGAGCGCCTCTGAGCCCGCGAGCTGGGTGTCGTATCGCGAAAGCTCGAGCGCCTCGGGCAGGAGCAGGTCGTCCGCATCCACGCGCTCGGGCAAGTCGGGGATCGTGGGTTCGGGTGCCGGCGCTTCCGCGTCGCGCTTTCGCACCATCACCCAGCGGGCGTAATCGATCACCACCTCGCCCCTCTGGTTGAAGCCCGTGGTCTGGATGTAGACGAGGCCGGTTTTGCGGTTCGAGTTCTCCTTCAGCCCGATCACGCGCGAACGCGCGCTGAGCGTGTCGCCGGGATAGACGCAGGCGTCGAACCGAAGGCCCGCATAGCCCAGGTTCGCGACGGCGTTGAGCGAGATGTCGGGAACCGATTTGCCCATGACGACGTGAAAGACGAGGAGGTCGTCGAGCGGCGCGCGGGGAAGGCCGAGATCCTGCGCGAAGGGGTCCGACGAATGGATCGGAAAGCGCGTGCCCGTGAGCGCGATGTAGAGCGCGACGTCGCCTTCGTTAAGAGTGCGCGGCGTCGCATGGACGATTTCCTGGCCGAGGGTGAAGTCCTCGAAGAAGTTGCCGCGCCCGGCCTTCGTCATGCCGCCGCCGATTCGAGATCGTCGATCGCCCCGGCGAGCGCGAGGACGCGATGTGCGTTTTCGACATGGAGGTTTTCGATCAGCCTTCCGTCGACGACGACGACCCCCTTGCCCTCGGCTTCGGCCGCTTCATGCGCCTCGATGATCCGACGCGAGAAGTCGATCTCCTCAGGCGGCGGCGAGAACGCCTCGTTGGCGGGCTCGATCTGGGAAGGGTGGATCAAGGTCTTGCCGTCGAAGCCGAGCTCGACGCCCTGGCGGCAGGCCTGGGCGAATCCCTGCGCGTCCTTGAGATCGAGATGCACCCCGTCGATGATCCCGATGCCGAAGGCACGCGCCGCGAGCAGGCAGAGATTGAGGCTCGCCAGCATCGGGAGGCGCGCAGGCGTGTGCGACGCGTGAAGGTCCTTCGCAAGGTCGGAGGTGCCCATGACGAAACCGCCGAGCCGGGGGCTCGCCCCGGCGATCCGCTCGGCATGCAGAACGCCGAGCGGCGTCTCAAGCATGCACCAGACAAGCATGCTCTCGGGCGCGCCGTTGACGTCCATGATGCCGAGCACCTGGCGCACGACGCCCGGCCCCTCGACCTTCGGGAGCAGGATGGCGTCGGCTCCGCTTCGTGAGGCGGCGGTGATGTCGTCATGGCCCCAGGGGCTCGCGAGGGGGTTGACCCGGATCATGATCTCGCGCTTGCCGTAGCCCCCGGCCTTGACCGCCGCCGCGACTTGCGTGCGCGCGGTTTCCTTGGCGTCCGGGGCGACACTGTCCTCGAGATCGAGGATCAGGGCGTCGGCGGGCAGAGTCTTGCCCTTTTCCAGCGCGCGCGCGTTGGAGCCCGGCATGTAGAGCGCGCTTCGACGCGGCCGTACGGGTCTGAGCGACATGAGCACCTCCCTCGGTTTATATTTGCTTACAGTATAATAGCGCCGTCCGGCGCCGCAAGAATGCCCGCCGCATCGCGATCGTTGGGGGTTTGCGTGACGGTTCTCTCGATTCAGTCCCATGTCGCCGTCGGCCATGCCGGGAATGCGGCCGCCGTCTTCTCGATCGAGCGGATGGGTCTCGAGGTCTGGCCCGTCTTCACGACGCTCTTGAGCCGCCACAAGGCCCATCCCCATTGGCGGGGCTACACGCCCGAGGCGGCCCAGCTCGAGGAGATCATCGCCGGCATCGAGGCCAGCGGGGCGCTTTCGCGCTGCCGCGCCGTGCTCGTCGGCTATTTGGCGCATATCGACCAGGTCCGGGTCGTCGCCGCCACCCTTGGCAAGGTGCGTGGGGCGAGCCGCGACGCCCTCTTCCTGCTCGATCCGGTGCTGGGCGAGAAGGCGACGGGTCTCTATGTCGAACCCGGCATCGCCGAGGCGGTTCGCGAGCGCCTCGTTCCCACGGCCGACATCGTGACGCCCAACGCCTTCGAGCTCGAATATCTCTCAGGGGTCAAAGCCGCTTCGCTCGAGGACGCGCTTCGCGCCGCCGATCGGCTGCGGGTCCGGGGTCCCAGCGTGGTGATCTGTTCCTCCTGTCCCGGGGCCGGAGAGCACGAGATCGCGACGCTCGCCGTCACCGAAGACGGCGCCTGGCGTGTGCTGACGCCGCGGCTCGCATCACGGGTGTTCGGCACGGGCGATCTGCTGGCCGCGATCTTCCTCGCTCATTATTTGAACCACGGTTCGATCGAAGGCGCACTCGGCCACGCCGTCTCCGCCGTCTATGGGGTCTTGCAGGCGACGCTCGCGCGCGCGGGTGATGAGCTCGCGCTCATCGCGGCGCAAGACGAGATCGTCGCGCCCAGCGCGCTTTTCGCGCCTGAGAGACTTCGCTGAGACGTTAAAGATAATTTTGGACGAGCTCTTCGGCGATCTGAATCGCGTTGAGCGCAGCGCCTTTGCGCAGATTGTCGGAAACCACCCACAGGCTCAGACCGTGGGGCACGGTCGGGTCCGGGCGGATGCGCGAGACGAAGGTTTGATCCTCTCCGACGCAGTCGATGGGCGTGATGTAGCCGCCCGGCGCGTGCTTGTCGACGACCTCGATACCGGGGGCCTCCTCGAGCGCCTCGAGCGTCTCGCGCATCGTGATCGGCTCGTGAAACTCGATGTTGATCGCCTCGGCGTGTCCGACGAAGACCGGCACGCGCACGCAGGTGGCGACAACGTCGATCTCGGGATCGAGGATCTTCCTGGTCTCGCGCGCCATCTTCAATTCTTCCTTGGTCGAGCCGTCGTCGAGAAAATCGTCGATCTGCGGGACCACGTTGAAGGCGATCTGCTTGGGCAGAACCTTCGGAGCCGGATCCTGCGCTACGAGGAGCTTGCGGGTCTGACTGTAGAGCTCGTCCATCGCCTCCTTGCCCGCGCCGGAAACCGACTGGTAGGTCGCGACCACGACCCGCTTGATCCGTGCCACGTCGTGGAGCGGCTTGAGCGCGACCACCATCTGAATGGTCGAGCAGTTCGGATTGGCGATGATGTTGCGCTGGCGAAAGTCGGCGAGCGCATCGAGGTTGACCTCGGGCACGATGAGGGGGACGTCGTCATCCATGCGGAAGTGGGAGGTGTTGTCGATCACCACGCAGCCGGCTTTGGCGGCGCGCGGCGCGTATCTCGCCGAGACCTCGGCGCCCGGCGAGAAGAGCCCGATATCGGTGCCCTCGAAGTCGTAGTCGTCGAGGCTTTGAACCTTCAGGGTCTTCCGCTCGCCGAAGGAGACTTCCTTTCCGGCCGAGCTCTTCGAGGCGAGCGCCACGACCTCGTCGGCGGGAAAGGCGCGCTCCGAGAGCACCCCCAACAGTTCATGGCCGACCGCGCCGGTCGCGCCGACCACGGCAACCCGGTAGCCCATTACGTTCGTTCTCCGATCCGGAAGGCTAGGCGCGCGTCTCGAGCTCGCGGAGGATGGCGTCTCCCATGCCCGAGGTCGAGACCCGCGTTTTGCCGTCCTGCATGATATCGTTCGTCCTGAGGCCTGCGGCAAGAACATTTTCGACCGCGTTTTCGATGCCCTCCGCCTCCGGGCCGAGCTCGAAGGAGTAACGGAGCATCATGGCGAAGCTTAAGATGGTCGCGATCGGATTGGCGATCCCCTGGCCGGTGATGTCCGGCGCGCTG
>JAPUJA010000175.1 GCA_027296525.1 Pseudomonadota bacterium
GGCGGACGTGATCGTCGCGACCTCGGATTCGATCAACATGATCAGCGAGGCCTGCGCCACCGGAAAGCCGGTCTACGTCATCGCGCTTGAGGGGCGCGGCTCACCCCGTTTTGACAGGTTTCATCGCGAGCTCGAGGCCAAGGGGTCGATCCGCCGTTTCGACGGGCGGCTCGAACGCTGGACCCCGCCGGCGCTGGAGGAAACCGCGCGCTCGGCCCGCGAGTTGAGCCGCCGCATCGCCGCCTGGCGCTCGGATCTTTTCGAAACTCCTACCCGCCCGTGACAGGCGCCGCTATTATCGCTCTCGCGCAAGCCTGAGGTGACGGCACCCGTGAGCCTAACCATCGAAACCTTCAGCAACACCAAGGGCGGCAATTCGCTCTACAAAGCCCTCGCGCATCCAATCACCGGGCAGAAATTCGCGGCTCTCACGGAGCGCATCGCACAGGCCGGACCCGTCGCCGTTTACGACCCACTCGGCCACGCCGCGAGCCTGGCCGCGATCTACGATCTCTCGCCCTGGACACTCGCCGCGTGCTTCGTGCAGCGGATCGAAAATCTTGGGCATCCGGTGCTCGGCCGCGCGCCCGAGCCGGTGACCGAGCTCCCGGATTGCGACGCGCCGACGCTCTTCGTCGCCGCCTTCGATGCCGGGCGAGCGCTCCAGCAGATCGAACATCTGATCCCGGATGGAATGGAGGTCATCGGATTCGATTCGCTGCGTCTGCCTGAGGAGTTCCTGACGAATCGAACGCGATATTTGGACCCGCTCAACTTCGCCACGAATCTCGCCTTTTTTCGCGATTGCGGCGGCACGCACAGCCGGATCCTTCTGGTCAACTACTGGGCCAGCCACGGCGCCCCGGAGACCAGCCTCTGGCTCAGGCTGTATGACGGCCAAGGGTCGATCCTGGCGGACTGGACGTCACAACTGCCCTCCGGCGTTTCGTCCTTCGCGATCGACAGCCAGGAGATTCGCGCGCGCTTCGGGCTCGGCGATTTCACCGGCACGCTCTTCATGCATGTGATCGGTGCGGCCGGCCACGACGTCGTCAAATACGTCATCGACACCTATGGCGACGAGCCCACCGTGCTGTCCTGCACCCACGACGCGAACCCCTGGCCGGCCGACCGCTATGCGGGCCTCCCGGCGCCGGACGCCGATGAGCGTGTCGTGCTGTGGGTTCAAAACAGCCATCCCGTCCCGATACCGAGGGGTGGCATCGGCATCAATCGGATGGGCACCGAGGCCGTCGCGTGGCTCGACGAGGAGATCCCGCCCTTCGGCACGCACGGGCTCGACGTCGCCGATCTGCTCCCCGACGTGGTCTGGCCAGCGCAGCTCGAAATCCGGGCCGGGCGTTATTTCGTTCGGCCCCGCTACGAGGTGTTTCACCGGGAGGGGCGCTCGCGCATCGCTCACGCCAATGTCGAACGCACCGATCTGGCGCCCGATCCCAAGCTGCCCGAGCTCAGCAACCTCACCGGCAAGGGCTATATCCTCCCGGCGCCCATCCTGCCGACCGATCGCTGGCAGAGCAGCCTGCTGCCGACCCCGATGGCCACCTGCCAGGAGGAGTTGCCGATCGCCGCGCTCGTGATCGACTCCTCGGGCCGCGAAATTCGACGCCACCGCTTCGGGCGGCTTGCCCGCGCAAACAGCAGCGCGCTCGAACTCGACGGGCTCCTGGCCGAAAGCGGCAAGGATCTCTCCGAGGGTTACGGCCATGTCGAACTCGTCTATGACTTCGACGATGGGGGCGAGGCCGACGGCTGGCTCCACGGCCTTTTCCGGTACCGGGACCGCGCAAGCGGTCATGTCGCCGAGACGAGCTTCGGCGCCCATATGTTCAACCTGCCGATCACCTACGGAAACGAGCCCCAGTCCTATGCGAGCGCGCTGCCGGGACTCTCCACGCGCCTCTTCCTGCGCCTTGGGCAAGCGCCGCTCGAGACCCTCCTGCACCTGATCTATCCGGCGTCCGCGCCCTGGCATCGCCGCTCGGAGACCGACCTCATCCTGTATGACGCCGCCGGCCGGGAGATCGCCAAAAAACGAATCCATGTCCCCTGCGGCGGCTCCCGGCTCTTCCGCTACAGCGAGCTTTTCGATACCGCCGTTCGCGAAAGCGCGGGCGAGGGCACCTATATCATGGTGCGGGATACGACCTGCCGGCTGTTCGGCTATCACGGGCTGCTCAACGGCGAGGGCGCGTTCAGCCTGGACCATATGTTCGGCTTCTAATCAGATCGCCGTCACTTTTTCCATAGGAGTTCGCCCGTAACGGCGCGCGCCCTGTTGCGAGGTCCATCGGCCGCTTCTATGTATAGAGCGAAGCCCGAAAAGGAGAAGCTCGATGACCGCCGAGGAGCGCACGAAAGTCTTGATCCTGGGTTCCGGCCCGGCCGGTTACACGGCGGCAATCTATGCGACGCGGGCCAACCTCGAGCCCATCATCATCGACGGCATGCAGCCGGGCGGCCAGATGACGATCACCACCGACGTCGAGAACTATCCGGGGTTCGCCGAGACCATCCAGGGCCCCTGGCTGATGGAGCAGATGCGCCTCCAAGCCGAGAAGGTGGGCACGCGCCTGATCGGCGATACCATCGTGCGGGCGGACCTCTCGCGCCAGCCCTTCACCTGCGCGGGCGACTCGGGTGCCATCTATCGGGGCGAGACGCTCGTTATTTCCACCGGCGCGCAGGCGCGCTGGCTCGGCCTCGAAAGCGAGGAACGCTTCAAGGGCTTCGGCCTCTCGGCCTGCGCCACCTGCGACGGCTTCTTCTTT
>JAPUJA010000176.1 GCA_027296525.1 Pseudomonadota bacterium
ATCCTCACGGGCCGGGTGATGGATGCGGCCGAGGCCGAGCGCGCCGGGCTCGTCAGCCGTGTTTTCCCGGCGGATGAGCTGCTCGATGAAGCACTTAAAGTGGCCGGAAGGATTGCCGATCTCTCCGGGCCGGCGACCGCCAAGGCCAAGGCGGCCGTCAATCGGGCGTTCGAAGGCCCGCTCGCGGAAGGGATTCGCTTCGAGCGGGAGAGCTTCTACGCCAGCTTCGCGCACGAGGATCGAGAGGAGGGCATGAACGCCTTCATCGAGAAGCGCCCGCCCCGATTCAAGCATCGCTAAAGGGGGTCGATAGCGTGTCTTTCGCCGCCCGATCACGCGGTTGACGCGGCGCGGGGCCGACGATATAACCCCGCCTCCGGCACCGTCCCCGTCAATCGACAGCGAAACGTTAGTTCATGGCCCACATCCGTTCGGCGAAGAAGCGCATTCGCCAAATTGAGAAGCGTACGGTGCGCAACCGCGCGCGCAAGAGTCGAATTAACAGCGTCATTCGCAAGGCCGAGGAAGCGATTGCATCGGGTGACAAGGCGCGGGCGCAAGATGCGCTTCGAGCTGCCCAGCCCGAGATCATGCATGGGGTGACGAAGGGCGTGCTGCATCGAAATAAGGCGTCGCGCAAGATCTCCCGGCTGTCGCGCCGCGTCAAGGCATTGGGCGCGCCGCTCTCCTCCTGACGAACCTCACGTGAAATAATAACGCTCGTTGCGCGCAGGTTTTTGCGTCGCGCAACGTCGGTGAATGCACCTCATCGCGTCATGTGTACACGTTTTCGGACGTTTGCACGCGATGCATGAAAGGTTACTTCATTTGGCGTTTGCGATCGATGACACAAAGAAAATTTCCCGTTCCGTATTCAGACCCATTGCGCTGACGGGCATGCTCGCATTACTCTGGGAACATCCGCTGGCGCATGGTAACGCGGGTGGAATTTTCGGGGCGGCAGCAAAAAACAAACGCGTACCACCGGCCGTTTGAGACTCAATCGGATCGGTCCGGTGAGTGGGGAGAAAGTGATAGCACTTCGTGCGGCGGAGAGCCAATTCGACCGGTCGCTCGCAACCGGTTGCTTTCAAAAAAAATATTTGCACGGCTCGGCCTGAGGATGCCGCCGATGGTGTCTGCCTCCTCGCGCAACCCATTCTCCGAGCGGTTCGTTCAACATCATGGCGCGTTGGCGAAGGTGAAGCCCGACGCGGCGATCCTTTTCGCTCGCCAGACGGGCGCGCGTTCACAGACCGTGCAAGGATTTAGCAACGGCTTCAGTCTCCTGGAGGGAGCGGACGGGCCCCGGGACAGGCCCGCGCCGCGCCCTGCCGGCCGGACGGCAAGCCGCCGGCTTGTTGCGTAGCTGAGTGATGGCGGAAGAAATCAAGAGCGCACGCTCTCGGGAGGCTCAATGGTCGAGCGTGCGCGAGCGGCTTCGCGGTGAACTCGGCGAGGGCGCCTACCGGAATTGGTTGCATCCCCTCCTCTGCGCGCCCGACGAGGGCGAAACGGTCCGCCTCTACGCGCCGACGCGCTTCATGCGCGACTGGGTCATGCAACGTTACGCGGACCGGATCCGCGCGCTGTGGCGCAGCGAGGATTCCACGGTCGAGGAGCTCGAGGTCGTCATCGCGCCCTCCGGTCTGCGGGAGGCGGTCGAGGCTATGGACGAAGTCGGCCCGGCTTCGAGCCCGGCGCCCGCAGGCGGCCTGTGGGGTGCCGCCCCGCCTGAGGGTGTCGATCAGAATGTCTCCGCCCCGCTCGATCTGAGGTTTACCTTCGAGAATTTTGTCGTCGGTAAATCGAATGAACTAGCCTACGCGGCGGCCCGGCGTGTCGCCGACGCCGACTCGGTGCCGTTCAACCCGCTTTTTCTCTATGGCGGGGTGGGGCTCGGCAAGACCCATCTGATGCATGCGGTGGGGTGGCACATCCGCAAGCGCCACCCGTCGCGCCGTGTGATTTATCTCTCGGCGGAAAAGTTCATGTATCAGTTCATTCGGGCTCTGCGCTACCGGGACACGATGGCGTTCAAGGAGCAGTTCCGCTCGGTCGATGTGCTGATGATCGACGATGTGCAGTTCATCGGCGGGAAGGAGAGCACGCAGGAAGAGTTCTTCCATACCTTCAATGCGTTGGTGGACCAAAATCACCAGATCGTGCTCTCGGCCGACCGCTCGCCTTCCGATCTGGACGGTCTCGAAGAACGGCTTCGCTCGCGCCTGGGATGGGGCCTGGTCGCCGACCTGCACTCGACCACCTACGAGCTTCGCCTCGGCATCCTGCAGTCCAAGGCTCAGCAGCTTTCGGGCTGCGACGTCCCGGGCCAGGTGCTCGAGTTCCTGGCACACAAGATCACGTCGAACGTGCGCGAGCTCGAGGGCGCACTCAACCGGGTGGTCGCTCACGCGACGCTGGTGGGACGCGCCATCACGCCTGAGATGGCCGAGGAGGTGCTCCACGATCTGTTGCGCGCCAATGACCGGCGGGTGACGATCGAAGATATCCAGAAGCGGGTGGCCGAGCACTACAACATCAAGCTGCTCGAGATGTCGTCGCACCGGCGCGCCCGGATCGTGGCCCGGCCCCGGCAGGTCGCGATGTATCTCGCCAAGCAGCTGACCTCGCGCTCCCTGCCCGAGATCGGGCGGAAGTTCGGCGGGCGCGACCACACCACGGTGATGCACGCGGTCAGGAAGATCGAGCAGCTCAAAGAGAGCAACGCGGAGCTCACCGAGGACATCGAGCTCCTGCGCCGCATGCTCGAAAAATAGCCCTGGACAAGCGCTTGTAATCCCAGCCTTTTCGGCCTCTGAGACGGAGGTGAAATGGGTGCTGTAACGGGCCAGTTTTGCTATACTGATTCGTCGGCTCGGCGCCGTCCGGCCGGCATCAGGAAGGGCAGTTCGAACACCCCTCTCAAACCCGGGTCATACCCGCTGACATAGCTGTTGAGGCGATGAAACTAACCATCGAACGGTCGGTCTTGCTCGGTGCCCTCGGTCACGTCCAGAGCGTCGTCGAGCGGCGAAACACGATTCCCATCCTCTCGAACGTGCGCCTCGAATCGGACGGCGGGCAGCTCCGGCTGACCGCGACCGACATGGACCTGGCGATCGTCGAGACGGTCGATGCGGACGTCGCCGAGGCCGCCTCGGGCACGATCCCCGCGCACACCTTCTACGAAATCGTCCGCAAGCTGCCCGAGGGCTCGGAGGTGGCGATCGGTTCTCAAGCGGGCGAGGAGCGCATCGAGGTGCGTGCCGGACGCTCTCGGTTTTCGCTCGGCACCCTCCCGGTCGAGGACTTCCCGGTCATGGCCGAGGGCAGCCTGCCCCACGGCTTCGCCCTGCCGGTGGCGGAGCTTCGGCGTCTGATCGACAAGACGCGGTTCGCGATCTCGCTCGAGGAAACCCGCTATTACCTCAACGGGATCTACCTCCACGCGGTCAAGAACGGGAAAAACATGGCGCTCCGCGCGGTGGCGACGGACGGTCATCGGCTGGCCCGCGTCGAGACCGCGTTGCCCGAGGGCGCGGCCGAGATGCCGGGCGTGATTATTCCCCGTAAGTCCGTGACCGAACTGAGAAAGCTGCTCGACGATCTGACGGATGACGTGACCATCGCCCTCTCGGAGACGAAGATTCGCTTCACCTGCGCCGGGGTGGTGCTCACCTCGAAGCTGATCGACGGGACCTTTCCCGACTATGCGCGCGTGATCCCGGAAGGCAACGACCGGACCATGATGGTGGCGAGCAAGCTTTTCGCCCAGGCGGTCGACCGCGTCTCCACGATCTCCACGGAGAAGTCCCGTGCGATCAAGCTCGTCATCGAGCCCGGCAAGCTGACGCTTCAGGCATCGAGCACCGACGATGGCAGCGCGAGCGAGGAGCTCGATGCCGACTACGCCGGGGAGGCGTTGGAAATCGGCTTTAATTCCCGCTACTTGCTGGACATGGCCCAGCAGATCGACGGAGAGAACATGCAGTTCTGTATGGCCGACGGCACCTCGCCCACGGTGGTGCGCGACGACGGCGATCCGGGCGCGCTCTACGTCGTCATGCCGATGCGCGTGTGAGTACCGGCGTGACGCTCGCGCGCTCAAGCATCGCGCCGCTCGCTCCCGAGCCGCTCGCTCCCGAGCCGGGCGCAAGCCCGCCGAGCCTCTGGCTCTCGCGGCTGGCGCTCACGGATTTTCGCTCCTATCGGGAGTTGACCATCGAGCCCGATCCGGCGCCGGCGGTCATCACCGGTGCGAACGGCTCCGGCAAGACGAATCTGCTCGAGGCCGTCTCGTTTCTCGCGCCCGGGCGGGGCCTCAGGCGCGCGCGGCTCGCCGAGGTCGCGCGAAATGGCACGGGAGCCTGGAGCGTGGCGGCGCGCGTGGCGACGCCCGAAGGCGCCGTCGAGATCGGTACGGGCCGAGCGGCGGAGGCTGCCCGCGAGCGGCGCCTCGTCAAGATCGACGGCAAGATGGAAGCGGCCGCGAGCGGGCTCGCCGAACGGCTTTCGCTCCTCTGGCTCACCCCGGAGATGGATCGCCTGTTCACCGGGAGCCCGAGCGCCCGGCGGCGTTTCCTCGACCGGCTCGTCTTTGGGCTCGACCCGGCCCATGCTCAGCGTCTGTCCGCCCATGACCGGGCCCGGCGCGAGCGCGCGCGGCTCTTGCGCGAGGCCGGCGGGGACGGCGCGTGGCTCGCCGCGCTCGAACGCACCATGGCCGAAGAGGGGGTCGCCATCGCGGCGGCGCGCCTCGATCTCGTGGCGCGCCTCGGGCGCGAGCTCGAGGCGGGTGACGGGCCCTTCCCGCGGGCGCGCCTCGAGGTGGCGGGCGGGCCCGAGGATCTCTTGAGGGAAACCCCGGCGCTCGACGCCGAGGAGCGGCTCGCCGCCCAGCTTGCCCGGAGCCGCGCGCGCGATGCCGAGAGCGGAAGCGCGCCGGGCGCGCATCTGAGCGATCTCTTGGTCTTCGATGCCGCGAGCGGGCGTGGCGCCGAGCTCTGCTCCACCGGCGAGCAGAAGGCGCTTCTGATCGCGGTTGTCTTGGGCCAGGCGCGTCTCATTCGGCGT
>JAPUJA010000177.1 GCA_027296525.1 Pseudomonadota bacterium
GCATTTGCTGCTGCGAGGCACTAACAGGTCCGTTTATGGCTAGAAGCGGACGCTCAGGGAACCCGGCCTCAATGTCCGCTTATGGCTATAAGCGGACATGCGGAAGTGTCGACGATTACGTCCGCTTTACCCCCAAGAGCAGACATAAATGGGTAGGTCGCGGGATGTCCGTTTATGACCCTTAGCGGACATTGTTGGCGCTGGACCCCAACCTGAACAAGTACCAATCCTGAACACTCTAGCGATTCCGGATGCCGTGGGCTTCGGTATCTGCAATCTGGGGAGCTTCACTCCGGCAGCCCCGCCTGGCGCGGGATTTTCTTCTCAAGGGGTCGCTCCTACGCCGCGGGCTCATAAGGCTGTAGCGGCATGCGTATGTCCGCTTATGGCTGAGGCTGTTGAAGAACGCGGATTTGAGCGTGTTTTTCGGTGTCCGCTTATAGTAGGAGCGGACATTTTGGTTCCGCCTCGGTGCGATGCCGGGGTGGTTTTGTGTTCTTAGCCGACATCCTCGCCGCGTGAGCCCCGGCCAGTTTGGCCCGGGAGGACATCCGCGCCCGCGACGAGGGGTTCGGCTCTCGGTTCCCTTTCCAACGAGCCGAAGCTTGAAGGGTCCACCCTTGGTGGCTTGCCCGACGCCTCAATTCCTGATCGTAAGTGCAGGAACGTAGGTTATGAGCAACACGATAACGAGAAGCAAAAAGAAGAAGGGAAGCGTGCTCCGGCAAACCTCAAGCACGGATTTCTCGAAGCGGTAAGCGGCAAAGAAAAGATTCAAGCCCACGGGCGGCGTCAGATAGCCCAATTCGAGATTCGCGAGAAAGATCACACCCAAGTGGATCGGATGAATGCCGTAAATCTGGCTCATCGGCAGGACCAGCGGCAGAACGACGACGATCGCCGAGAAGATGTCCATAAAACAGCCGACGATGATCAGAAGAACATTGAGCAGGAGGAGGAATACGATCCGCGACTCAACATGCGCCTCGACCCAGCGCGCCGTGGCCGCGGGAATTTCCGCGTCGACGAGATAGTTCGCGAGGCCGAAGGCGACGCCGAGGATCACGAAGACGCCGCCGATCAGGGTCGCGCATTTGACGGTGATTCGCGGGACGTCGTGAAGGACATGAAGATCGCGATGGATGAAGACCTCGATGAAGAGGACATAGGCTGCCGTGATCGCGGCGACTTCGACGAGCGTTCCAAAGCCGCCGAATATCCCCACCAGCACGATGACGGGTGTGAGAAGCACCCATTTCGATTCCCAAAGCGCCGCCGCGGCTTCGCGCGGATCGAACCTCGCACGTGGCACCCCGACGGCGACGCCCTTCCACACACCGAAGGCGCAAACCGCGACGACCATGAGAGCTCCCGGGACAAGCGCCGCCTTGAACAGATCGGGAAGCGGGACCTGTGCCATGGCGCTGTATAGAATGACCGCGATGCTCGGCGGAAACAGCAGCCCGATGGATCCGGTTGCCGTCAGCAGCCCGATCGCGAAGCCCTCCGGATAGCCGTTCTTCACCAGCACCGGCAGCAGCAAACCGCCGAGAGCGAGGATCACCACGCCCGAAGCGCCGGTGAAGGTCGCGAAGAAGGCGCAAACGAGCGTGGCGGCGATCGCGAGACCCCCCGGCATCCCTCCGAAGAGGGCGCGAAATAGACGCACGAGGCGATCCCGTGCGCCCCCTTCGGCAAGCAAGTAGCCCGCCAGCGTGAACAGCGGGATGGTCGGGATGAGGGGCGACACCATGATTCGATAGGTCGCGACGGGCACGGCCGCGACGGGAACGCCGTCGGCGAAGAAGAGGAGCAGACCGGCACCGCCCAGGAGGACGAAGATCGGGGCCCCGAAAAGGGCCGCAACGGCCAAGGCGGCGATCGCCGGCCACAGCAGCAGCGGCGCCGCGGACGTGAGAAGGAAGCCGAAGAGCGCCGCCGCCGCAACGGCCAAGAGAGCAAACGCGCGGTCCTTCGCTCCCTCGGCCTGGGCGATGAACCTCAACGTGATGACACCGAAACTCACGGGAAGAACGGCCTCGACGACCCAGATGGGCAGCCAGCCACCGATGGTTTCCGCTGACAGGGTCTCGCTCCAAACGAACCGCAGACTGCCCCAGAACAGCCCGGCGGCGACCATCGTCGAGCTCATCACGACCAACGGCGAGGCCAGGTTTTGAAGCCGCGACGGCAGCGGCAACCGCCCCCCGGCAAGGTGGAGATGGCGCCGCTCGCGTGAGGCGATCATCGCGCCGAGATATCCGACCCACAGCGTCAGGCTCTGGAGATAGCCCGAAATGCCGGGAATGCCCGACTTGAAGAGCGAGCGTGCGACGAGCTCGAGAACCGGGAGGAGTGCCATCGCGAGCAACGCGGCGGCGGCGAGTCCGTTCTCCGCACGCCACGCGAGAGCAAAAGCCCGCCGGAGCCCGTTGCGGAACACCCCGCTATCGCCCGCCGCCGCTCGCTCGATACTCATCTCTCAGGCGTTCGACCTTGGCGACGAGATCCGGCGGGACCACCGTGCCGATGATCTTCGGATATCCGAGGCGTGCTCTCTCCTCCCAGGCGGCGACGAGACTGGGCGGCACCGGATGGACGAGGAGGCCGTGGTCCTGCATCACGTCGATGGCTTGCTCCCCGAGGTGACGGACCTCCCGCAGGCGCCGACCGGCTTCATGAGCGGCATCGAGCAGGAGAGGCTTGATCTCCTCGGGAAAGGACTCCCACGTCCCCGTGCTGATGATCAGGGCGCCCACGAGCGGCACAAATTTGAGATCGGTCATGTGGTTGGCGAGCGCGAACCACTGAAAGGAAAGCGCGGCGATCGGCGGAACGATGACGGCATTGATGAGGCCCGACAGCAATCCCATGTGGATTTCCGTCGCGGCCAAGGGAACCGGCTGGTATCCCAGATCCTTCCACGCCTCGACGAAGGCCGTGTTGCCGGTCCAGACGAAGAGTTTGAGGGCCTTGAGATCGTCGGGGCCCACGACGGGCTCTTGCGTGAAGAAATAGAGCCAGCCGGCATCACCCCAGGTGAGAAGCGTGAAACCTCTCGCCTCGAATGCCGCCTCGAGCTCCGGTCGGATGCGCTCCCTCACATAGTCGAGCTCGTCATACGAGCGGAACATCATCGGCATCTGGAGGGCCCGGATTTCCGGAGCGATGTCCGCGAGACCGCCCCCTGAGAGCGCCGCGATGTGGAGTTGTCCGATGCGCATCTTCCGCACCATGTCGCCTTCATCGCCCGCGATACCACCCGGATAGATGCGCATGTTGATTTGTCCATCGCTGATCTCCTTCCAGGCCTCGCCCATGTCGCGTATGACCTCGTACCAAGGAGACCCTTCCGGCGCGAGCGTTCCGAGTTTGAGCGTCGCGGCTGGGGCGGCGGTGCCCGCAGCCAAGTGGATGAGCAATGCGCAAGCCACCGCGAGCAGTCGTCTCATTCGTGCTCCTCCAAGGCGCCTTCCTCGAGGAAGAGTTCGGGGATGCGCGATTCCAGCCAGGCGGCGCGCCGGCGCGCGATCGGGTTGGCGAGCCGGAGATCGGGCACCTAGTCGGGATCGATCGCGCGCGCCGCCGCGATGAGGCGACGAAATTCGGGCAGGTCCTGCTCCTGAAGCGCAACGCTCTCCGCCAGCGCCAAGTGTACCGAGGCGCTCGCGCCTTCCGAGAGTTCGAGCGCGCGTTCGTAATGCCGGCGCGCATCGGTCGGACTGCCTCCCGGCCGGCCGCCCTCGTAAGCGACGAAGAACTCGTGGGCCGCGCCGCGCTCGTAGGTTTCATCGATCTCGAGCACCCGTTCCACCAGGGCGGCAGCGAATGGAAGTTCGGCGATGAGCCTCAAATCGCCCTTCGCCGTGCTCACGGCGCCGGCCCATGACACGCCGGCCCAGTAGAGAAACGGGAGATCGTGCGCATCCGTGAGCGAAAGGGCAATTGCGCGATCGCGCCGAAGCTCGGCGCGAAACCCGGGATGTGCAATGTCGAGGCCGCGCAAGGCGTAGTCCCGACCGCGAAGGTAGAGGTTGCGTGCCCTGGCGCGGAGCTCGCGCGCCGATTGCAGATCGTGGGCGTCCAGCCGGTCGGCCTTGTCCTGCAGCATATAGGCGTAGCCGGTGAAGCCGCGGGCCGCCGCCAGGAGAAGCCCGACATGCTCGGGCGATTCGGCGAGCAGGCTCTCGTAAGTCTTCAGCCCGAAGGGAATCGCCTCCATGATCAGCTCGGGGTCGTCGTCGGAAGTGTACACGCCGCCGCCTTCGGCAAGCGCGTCGCCCAGCACGTTCACCGCAAACTGCTTGATCGAGCAGGCCGATACCAACGCCGCTATAGAGAGGAGAAGGAGGACTCGCCGGATCACAGAGGGTTCCCCATGTACAGTGGGATCGACGCCTCATTCGCCTCCGCATGCCGGCGTGGTGAACGCTTCGACAGGCGATAACGGCTTGGGTTTCGACCGTCTCTCGATTGCTTCTGCATGACAAAATTGAGATAGACGAGCTCCCCGGTCTCCAAGAGATTCGGGATACGCGTTCCCGGGGCGCCGACGAAGGTGTTGACGATCCCGCGGAGGAAGGGCGGAATGTTTCCGTTCGCGCCGCCCACTCGGCGCTCATGATCGAGCGCGAGAGCACGCCGCACCCGCCTCGTAATGTCTTCCGACTTCAGAATCGCGAATGCGGAGCGTTCAAGGTCGGCCGCCAATCCCTCGACCTCGTGGGCCAGGCGAAGGTCGGCGAAGAGGAAGTGGCTGCAAGGACGCAGAACCCGGACGACTTCTGAAAGAAATCTGGCCATGTCGCCATAACAAAAAGGCGACTCGACATTGATCACGACGTCGAAGCTGCCGTCGGGAAACGGCAGGTTTTCGGCATCCCCTTTGAGGGAGGCCAGTCGCTCGGCGTGGTGAACATGCCGGCAAAAGTCGATGGCCCTATCGGCGATGTCGACGCCCACCATCATGTTCGGCTTGAGATAGCGGGCAAGGTAAGACGCGCCTCCGCCGCGACCGCAGCCGACCTCGAGGACATCGCGATTGCTGAGATCGACGGCGCTTGCAACGTGGTGATAGAGCCAGACGCAATATCTTTCGTCCCGATCCTCTTTCTCGAGGACGATCGGCGCGGCGCTTTCTTCGGGGTCGGTGTAACCGTAGTTCATGAATCGTCACCAATCGAGATCCGCCGATCAACGGGCCATCAACTGGTAGAAGGCGCGCCACATACGCCGTCGCGCCGTCGGAGATTTTCGCGTCAACCACAAGAAGACTTCCGAGAGCATATTCGAACTCGCATCCGACGAGACCAAGTGAGAACGATCGGATCGCCTCAGTGGCGACGCTATCGGCACTCTTCGGCAATCCAAAATTTCCGGAGTTCCCGGAAACGAGCCGATCGGGCGAAGCGCAGAGAAGGCGTGTGGCTCTCGCATGCCCTTCTCCTGCCGCAGCCCGATGCGACCGCAGGCTCCGGGGGCTCAAGGGACGATACGGCTCGAACCGGCCTATGGGCGCGCGCTGGCGATCTGAGAGGAGGCGCCGGGGCCGGAGCACCCCGATGTGGCAACGGCCCTGGA
>JAPUJA010000178.1 GCA_027296525.1 Pseudomonadota bacterium
CGCGCAACCGCTGGCCGCGGGTCGCCTTCATCGAGATGCCGATCGAGGACGGCCCCCTGGACACGGTGCGGGCGGTCGAACGCATGCTCGCCGAGGGTGTCGGCGCGATCATCAGCCTGGGGGGCGACGGCACGAACCGACTCATCGCTTCCGTTTCGGGCGCGACCCCGCTCTTGCCCCTTTCGACCGGGACGAACAACGTCTTCCCCGTGATGCGCGAGGCGACGATCGCGGGGCTCGCCGCCGGCCTGGTCGCGAGCGGATGGGTCGATGGCTCTGACGCGCTCGAGGTCAACAAGCTCCTTCGCGTGACCATCGATGGCGCCAGCCAGGAGATCGCCCTGATCGATCTGTGCGTCGTGAGCGAGCTTTGGGTGGCGACGAAGGCGCTCTGGCGGCCCGAGCATTTTCGCGAACTCTTCCTCGCTTTCGCCGAGCCGGACGCCATCGGCCTTTCCGCCATCGGGGGCCTCCTGCAGCCGGTGGCGCGCGCCGCGGAAAACGGGCTGCGCCTCGAACTCGCGCCCCCTGAAAAGGCCGCTTCCGTGGTTCTCGCGCCGATCGGGCCGGGCCTGATCGTGCCCATCGGGGTGAACCGGATCGAGGAGCTCAAGGCGGGCCAGGCCGTCGAGCTGAAGACGCGCGAGGGCGTAATTGCCCTCGATGGTGAAAGGGAGATAGAATTCCGAAATGCTGGTAAGGTCAGCGTGCGGCTTGATCGGCGGGGCCCCACCACCATAAGGATCGACAAGGTGATGGCCCTGGCCGCCGCGCGCGGTCTGTTGGCCGACAGGTCAGGGGCCGAAGAGTAACGGCCGAAAAGCAAAGCCGGGCCCGGTTGGGAACCGCGAAGGGGGATGACGAACGATGCAACTCAATAAGGACGAACTGCTTACGGCTTACCGGACGATGCGCTCGATCCGGGACTTCGAGGAACGCGTGCACATCGAATTCGCGACCGGTGAGATCCCCGGCTTCGTCCATCTTTACGCCGGCGAAGAGGCCATCGCCACGGGCGTCTGCATACATCTCCGCGAGGTCGACCGGATCGCCAGCACCCATCGCGGCCACGGCCATTGCATCGCGAAGGGCTGTGACATCGACGGCATGATGAGTGAGATTTACGGCAAGGCTTCCGGGCTGTGCAAAGGCAAGGGCGGCTCGATGCACATCGCCAACCTCGATGTCGGCATGATGGGCGCCAACGGCATCGGGGGCGCCGGTCCGCCGCTGGCCTGCGGCGCGGCGCTCGCCGCCAAGATCAAGGGTGAGGACAACGTCGCCGTGGCCTTCGTCGGCGACGGCGGCTCGAACCAGGGGACCACGCTCGAGAGCCTCAATCTCGCGAAGGTCTGGAACCTCCCCTGCGTCTTCGTGTTTGAGAACAACGGCTACGCGGAAGCCACGGCGAGCAAGTGGTCGGTGGGCGCCGAGAACATCGCGGACCGCGCCAGCGGCTTCGCCATGCCGGGCGTCGTGGTCGACGGTCACGACTTCTTCGCCGTCCATGAAGCCGCGGGCGAGGCGATCGAGCGCGCGCGGAAGGGCGGCGGCCCGAGCATTATCGAGGCCAAGGTGAACCGCTATTTCGGTCATTTCGAGGGCGACGCGCAGACCTATCGCGGTCCCGACGAGGTCAAGAAGATCCGCGAGACGAAGGATTGCCTGATGAAATTCAGCCAGCAGGTGACCGAGGCGGGGCTCGTCGAGAGGACCGAGCTCGAGGCGATCGACCGGGAGATCGCGGCCCTCATCGAGGGCGCGGTGACGAAGGCCAAGGCCGCGCCCAAGCCCGCGGCCGAGGAGCTCCTCACCGACGTCTACGTCTCCTACTGAACGGGAGGAGAGAAATTATGGCGCGGGCGATCACATTTCAGCAGGCGATCAACGAGGCGCTCGACCAAGAGATGGCGCGCGACCCCTCGGTCTTCGTCATGGGTGAGGACGTCGTCGGCGGCGAGGGCGCCGAGGGCGACATGGACGCCTGGGGCGGGGTGCTCGGCGTCACCAAGGGGCTCTATGGCAAGTACGGTGGGCGCATCATGGACACGCCGATCAGCGAGTCGGCGTTCATCGGCGCGGCCGTGGGCGCGGCGGCCTGCGGCATGCGCCCAGTCGCCGAGCTCATGTTCAACGACTTCTTCGGCGTCTGTTTCGATCAGATCTACAATCAGGCGGCGAAATTCCGCTACATGTTCGGCGGCAAGGCCAAGACGCCCGTCGTCGTGCGCACCATGATCGGCGCCGGTTTTCGTGCCGCGGCCCAACATTCGCAGTCGCTTTATGCCATCTTCACGCATATCCCGGGGCTTAAATGCGTGGTTCCCGCCACGCCTTACGACGCCAAGGGGCTCTTGATCCAGGCGATACGCGACGACGACCCGGTCATGTTCTGCGAGCACAAGCTGCTCTATCAGGTGGAAGGCGAGGTCCCGGAAGAGCCTTACACGGTGCCGTTCGGCGAAGCCAACATCGCGCGCGAGGGCAAGGATGCCACCATCGTGACCCTCGGGCGCATGGTCCATCTCGCCAACGAGGCCGCGGAAAATTTGGCCAAGGACGGGATCGACTGCGAGGTCATCGATCTCAGAACAACCTCGCCGATCGACAAGGAGACCGTGCTCGAGAGTGCGGAGAAGACCGGCCGCATCGTCGTGCTCGACGAGGCGACGCCGCGTTGCAGCATCGCGACCGATATCTCGGCGATGATCGGCGAGAACTGTTTCGCTTCGCTCAAGGCCCCCATCAAGCTGGTGACCGCGCCCCACACGCCGATCCCCTTCTCCGATGTGCTCGAGGACCTTTACGTTCCGGACGTCGCCAAGATCGAGGCGAGCGTGCGTGAGATCGCCGGTTGAGTCATGGGGGCGATCGAAAAACTCGTCATGCCCAAATGGGGGCTCTCCATGACGGAGGGCAAGGTGGTGAAGTGGCTGATCGAGGAGGGAGCCGCGGTTGATGCCGGCGCCGAGCTCGTCGACATCGAGACCGAGAAGATCTCGAGCGCCGCCGAGGCGCCCGCGCCCGGGCTCTTGCGCCGACGCGTCGCGAAGGAGGGCGAGGTCGTGCCCGTGGCGGGGCTTCTGGGCGTGATCGCCGATGCGGGCGTCCCCGACAGCGATGTCGATGCCTTCGTGCAGGATTTCCTGGCCAATTTCGTGCCCGAGGAGACCGCTGAAGGGGCCGAGGGCCTCGCGACCGAGACGCTCGAGCTCGGCGGGCGGAAGCTTCGCTATTTGAAGAAGGGTGAGGGGGGCGAGCCGGCGGTCCTCATTCATGGCTTCGGCGGGGACTTGAACAACTGGCT
>JAPUJA010000179.1 GCA_027296525.1 Pseudomonadota bacterium
AAAGTCAATGACTCGCGAGGCCCAGCGGGGATACCGGAAATTCGTCTGACGACGCTGTTCGGGAAACCTCGGGCTTCCGAGCTTCATCCCTAGGGCCGTTTTTGGCTATTAGCGGGCATTGGGGGCGGTGGTCAGGACCGAACCGGGCCGGCCCTTGTGAGGACACACCCTAGCTGAACGCCTGGATGCCCGTCTGCGCGCGCCCCAGGATGAGGGCGTGGATGTCGTGGGTGCCCTCATAGGTGTTGACGGACTCGAGGTTCATGACATGGCGGATGACGTGATACTCGTCCGCGATGCCGTTGGCGCCGTGCATGTCGCGCGCGGTCCGCGCGATCTCGAGTGCCTTGCCCGCCGAGTTGCGTTTTATGAGTGAGATCACCTCGGGCGCGCATTTGCCCTCGTCCATCAGCCGCCCGGCCCGCAGGCATCCTTGCAAGCCGATCGCGATCTCGGTCTGCATGTCGGCGAGCTTCTTCTGGACGAGCTGATTGGCCGCGATCGGGCGGCCGAACTGCTTGCGCTCGAGGGTGTAGTCGCGCGCCGCGTGCCAGCAGAACTCGGCCGCGCCGAGCGCGCCCCAGGCGATCCCGAAGCGCGCGCCATTCAGGCAGCCGAAGGGGCCTTTGAGCCCCTTGACGCCGGGCAGCTCGTTCTCCTCGGGCACGAACACCTCGTCCATCAGGATCTGGCCGGTGGTCGAGGCGCGCAGCGAAAACTTGCCCTCGATCTTCGGGGTCTCGATCCCCTTCATGCCGCGTTCGAGGATGTAGCCCTTGATCACGCCTTCGTCGTTCTTCGCCCACACCACCATGACGTCGGCGATCGGCGCGTTGCTGATCCAGGTCTTGGCGCCCGTGAGCGCGAAGCCGCCTTTGGCCTCGTGCGCGCGCGTCACCATGCTGCCCGGGTCGGAGCCGTGATCGGGCTCGCTCAGGCCGAAGGCGCCGACGATCTCGCCCGTGGCCAGGCGGGGAAGATATTTTTGCCGTTGTCCCTCGGAGCCGTAGGCGAAGATCGCATGCATCACCAGGCTCGACTGCACGCTTAAGGCGCTGCGATAGGCGGAATCGACGCGCTCGACCTCGCGCGTGATCAGGCCGTAGCTGACATAATTCACGCCCGCGCAGCCATAGCCTTCGATCGTCGCGCCCAGGAAGCCGAGCCCGCCCATCTCGCTGAGGATCTCGCGGTCGAAGCGCTCCTCGCGATTGGCCATCAGGATCCGCGGCATGAGCTTCGACTGGCAGTAGTCGCGCGCGGTGTCGCGCACCATGCGCTCCTCTTCGCTCAACTGGGCGTCGAGCAGGAAGGGATCGTCCCAAGAGAAGGCCGCTCCCGCCGTCTCGGCCCGCGGCGGGGCGGCCTCGGCGCTTCGTGCCTGTTCGGTCATGGCGCTCTCCGTCGGTTTGCCTTTATTTAATGTCGGCATTTAATGTCGGCCAGTTGCCGCGGCCTGTCCAGCCCAGGATGCGAACTTGTCAGCCCGGAGCGGCGGGTGGCATGCTGGCGCCCGCGCACGATCAGGCGAAAGCGGTTTGCTCATGGAACGGCGAAAGGCCGGAGGACGCGAGGTCATCCTCGAATTCTATCAGGTCGGCGACTATGTGCGGGTCTCCGCCATGGACGCCGCGACGCTCACGGAAACGATCATCGTCGGCTCGGCCAAGGCGACCCGGGACGAGCTCGAGCGGCTCGCGATCCGCAAGCTCGAATGGGTGCTCGCCAAGGCCGCGTCCCAGCCCGGGGCGCGCCGGTGATCGCGCTTCAGAACCTGGTCAAACGCTTCGGGGGCGTGACGGCGCTCGACGGCTGCAGCTTCGAGGTCCCCGCTGGCTCGATCACCGGGCTGATCGGACCGAACGGCGCGGGCAAGACGACCCTCTTCAACGTCGTCTCCGGCGCGCTCCGGCCCGATAGGGGCCGCATCCGGTTCGACGGGCGGGACGTCACCGGCTTGAAGCCCCACCGGCTGTTCCGCCTCGGGATCGTCAGGAGCTTCCAGATCCCGCACATGCTCGCCCGCATGACCACGCTCGAGAATCTGATGCTCGTGCCCGGCGGCCAGGCGGGCGAGAACCTCCTGGCGGTGTGGCTCAACTCCCGGCGCATCGCCCGGGAAGAGGCGGCGATCGCCGGGCGCGCGGGCGAGGTGCTCGAGCTCCTGGCCCTTCGCGAGCTCGCGGGCGAGCTTGCGGGCAACCTCTCGGGCGGCCAGAAGAAGCTCCTGGAGCTCGGGCGCGCGATGATGTCGGGGGCCCGGCTCTTCCTGCTCGACGAGCCGGGCGCGGGCGTCAACCCCACCCTCATGGCGCGCTTGACCGAGACCATCCGCCGGCTGAACCGGGAAGAGGGCGTGACCTTCTGCATCATCGAGCACGACATGGATCTGGTTGCGCGGCTCTGCGACCCGGTGATCGTGATGGCTGAGGGCAAGGTGCTCGCCCAAGGGAGCATGGAGGCGATCCGCGGGAATCCCGAAGTCATCGAGGCCTATCTCGGCGGCGGCGAGCCATGAGCCTGCTCGAGGTCCACGGGCTTCGCGCGGGCTATGACGGCGTCGACATCCTGCACGGCGTCGATTTCCGGGTGGCCGAGGGCGAGATCGTCGCGATCATCGGGCCGAACGGCGCGGGCAAGTCGACGGCGATGAAGGCGCTCGCCGGGCTGGTCGCGGTCGGCGCGGGCCGCATCGTCTTCGAAGGCGAGGACATCACCGGGCTTCGGACCGATCACATCACCCGGCGCGGCATCGGCTACGTGCCCCAGGAGGAGAACGTCTTCCCCTCGCTCACCGTACGCGAGAACCTCGAGATGGGCGCCTATATCGCGAAGGATGATCCCGGGCCGCGGATCGCGGCCGTGTTCGAGCTCTTTCCGCCGCTCGAGGAAAAGGCCCGCCGGCCGGTGCGCGAGCTCTCGGGCGGGCTTCGCCAGATGGTCGCGATCGGACGCGCGCTCATGCTCGAGCCCCGCCTCCTTCTGCTCGATGAACCGACTGCCGGATTGTCGCCGCGCTTCGTGGGCGAGATCTTCGAGCGCATCCGCTCGGTGAACGCACGGGGCGTCGCCGTCCTCATGGTCGAACAGAACGCGAAGAAGGCGCTCGCGCTCGCCGATCGCGGTTATGTCCTCGCCATGGGCGCGAACCGCTACGAGGACACAGGCGCCGGCCTGCTCGCCAACCGCGAGGTCGCCCGGATGTTCCTCGGCGGATGAGGCGAAGAAGGCTTTAGCGGCGCGAGGCGTGACCGAAGTTCTGCAACTCCTGATCTACGGCATCGTGCTGGGCAGCATCATCACCCTCGGCGCGGTCGGGCTCTCGCTGATTTACGGCATCGTGCGCTTCGCCAACTTTGCCCATGGCGACATGATGACGGCGGGGGCCTACTTCGCCTTTTTCTTCGTGGTCACGCTCGAGCTTCCGATGTTCGTCGGTTTCCCGCTCGCCATGGCCGGGGGCGCGCTGCTTGCGGTCGCGCTCGATCGGGTGCTCTTCCGCCGGCTCCGGCGCACCTCGCCGGTGGTTCTCCTGATCTCCTCCTTCGGCGTCGCGCTCATGCTCCGGGCCGCGATCCAGCTCGTCTGGGGGCCGTCGGTCCAGGTCTATGAGGCGGGCATCGAGTTTCCCATCCGCTTCCTTGGGCTCGGGATAAAGCCCGATCAGCTTCACATCCTGGGCGGCTCGGTCGTGATCGTCGTGGCGCTTCATCTGTTCCTTCAACGGAGCCGCACCGGAAAGGCGATGCGCGCGATGAGCGACAACGTGGCGCTCGCGCGGGTCTCGGGCATCGACACCGAGCGCGTGATCCTCTGGACCTGGGTGATCGGCGCCGCGCTCACCGCCGCGGCCGGCGTGTTCCTCGCGATCGACACCCAGCTCCATCCCGTGATGGGCTGGCGCCTGCTGCTGCCCGTCTTCGCTGCCGCGATCCTGGGCGGCATCGGCAAGCCCTATGGCGCGCTCGCGGGCGGCATGGTGATCGGCATCGCCCAGGAGATGTCGACCCTGGTGATCTCGCCCGGTTACAAGCCGGCGATCGCCTTCGCGATCATGGTGGTCATGCTGATCCTGCGCCCGGCGGGACTCTTGGGGGCCCGGCGATGATCGAGCTCGCCGGATTCTCGAGCGTCCTCGTCCAGTTCGCGACCTTCGCCGGCATCTTCGCCCTCTTGGCGCTTGGGCTCAATCTGCAGTGGGGAATGGGCGGGCTCTTCAATATCGGCATCGCCGGCTTCTTCGCCGTGGGCGCCTATGCGAGCGCGATTCTCACCGGCGCCGCGAACCCAAGCCATCTCGGCGGCTTCGCCATGCCGTTCATCCTGGGCGCGCTCGCGGCGATGAGCGTCTCAGGCCTGATCGCGTTGGCGATCGGCCTCATCACCCTCAGGCTGCGCGCCGACTATCTCGCGATTGCGACCATCGGCATCGCGGAGATCCTGAGGCTCTTCCTCAAGAATGAGGCCTGGCTGACCAACGGGGTTCGCGGAATCGCCGGGATCGCCAAGCCCCATGCGGCGTTCTTGGGCCCCGGCTGGGCCACGCTTGTCTTTTTCGCGATCGTGCTCGTCTCGGTCCTTTTGGTCTATCTCGGGCTCGAGCGCGCCCGGCGATCGCCCTGGGGGCGCGTGTTGCGCGCGGTCCGCGAGAACGAAGAGACGGCGGCGGCATCGGGAAAAAACACCGTGCGCTTTCGCCTCGAAGCCTTCGTGCTGGGTTCGATGATCATGGGCTATGGCGGCGCGCTGTATGCGCACTTCTTCGGCTTCATCAGCCCCGAGGCGTTCGAGCCCGAGCTCACCACCTTCCTCGTCTGGATCATGTTGATCGCGGGCGGCAGCGGCAACAATCGCGGCGCGATACTGGGCGCGGTGGCGATCTGGCTGGTCTGGTCCGGGACCGAGGTCTTGACCAACCGCCTGCCGCCGGAACTCGTGACCCAGGCGGGCGCGATCCGGCTTCTGCTCATCGGCGCGTTGCTTCAGGTGATCCTGCTCCTGCGTCCCGAAGGGCTCTTGAAGGAGAGGCCGCCGCCCGCGCCCCTGCCGCCCAAGGGCGTGCCGCCCGCGCCCCTACCGCCCAAGGGCGTGCCGCCCAAGGGTGTGCCGCCCAAGGGTGTGCCCCCGAGGGGCGAGGCCCGACCTCCCCGAGGCCCGGCGCCTCCCCCGTCGAGCCGGGCTTAGGCCCTCGGGCTTAGGCCCTCGGGCGTCTCCCCACAACAAATGTCTCCGTGGAAGTGGATGTCGGTAGCTGCCCTCAAGGTCCAGCGGAATATCGCAAAAAGATATTGACTCCGTAGTATACTACGGGCTTTAGGCTTCAGATGACACGGAGAAGGACGGATGCGCATTGGAGAGGTCGCAGATGGTGCCGGCGTCGGCGTGGAGACGGTCAGGTTCTACGAGCAAAGGGGTCTGATCGGCCGGCCCCCGAGGCCGAACGATGGCGGATACCGGATGTATCCCGAGGAGACCGTTCGACGCATCCGCTTCGTCCGGAGCGCGCAACAACTCGGCTTTTCGCTGGGCGAGATCCTCGATCTGTTGGACCTCAAGGCGGGACCCGATGCCCGCTGCATCGATGTGCGCGCGCGCGCGCGCGCAAAGCTCGTTGAGGTAGAGGTCAAGATCGACAAGTTGGGCCGAATCAGGGGGGCACTGGAAGAGCTCATCTCAGCCTGCCCCGGTAAAGGCCCGGCGCGAAGATGTTCGATCCTGGAGGAGATCAACAGCGGCGATCTCCACCTCGATACCCTGGATACAGGAGAACAAAATGGCGAATAAGCAACGCAAGATCGAAATCTTCAGCGCGGGCTGTCCGGTCTGCGAGGAAGTCATCCAGCAAGTGAAGCACGCGGCGTGTCCCTCATGTGACGTCCAGGTTCTCGATATGAAATCGCCTGACGTCCAAAGGCGTGCGGCCCGGCTTGGGGTCAAATCGGTGCCCGCGGTGGCGATCGAGGGCAAGCTCGCCGACTGTTGTGCAAACCGCGGCGTGGACATCGGCGCGCTGCGTGCGGCGGGTCTCGGTCAGGCGATTGGATAAACAGGCGGGTGTCATGAAAGAAAAGCTCCTTGCGGCAGGAGGCGTCCTCGGCGCACTCGCGGCATCGACCTGCTGCATCGGGCCACTGCTTCTTGTTTCGATCGGCGTGAGCGGTGCGTGGATCGGCAACCTGGCGGCGCTTGCGCCTTATCAGCCGATCTTCTTAGGCGTCGCCGTGGCCTGCTTGGGCGCCGGGTTCTGGCTGGCCTATCGCCGCAAAAAACACGCTTGCGAGACGGGGTCTTGTGCGAGCTCTCACGGGTTCATCAAGAGTTTCTTGTGGGTCAAAGGGATACTTTGGCTCGGTACGGTTCTCGTCGCACTCTCGGTCGGCGTCGATTTCGGTGCGCGACTGTTCCTGTGAGAATGAGGATGCGCATGAAGCGATTCATGCTGGTCAGCGCGTTCCTGATGGGTCTCTGCCCGGGCGCATTCGCCGCCGAACAGTCGGTGACGCTTTCAATCGAGAATATGACCTGCGCCGTCTGCCCCATCACGGTCACCAAAGCCATTGAGGGCGTCGAAGGCGTGAAGCGAGTCTCCGTCAATTTCGAAACGAAGAGCGCGTCCATCGTCTATGACGATGCGATCACCTCATGGGAGGAGGTTGCCGCAGCTTCGACCAATGCGGGCTATCCCGCAGGCAAGGTTGAGTGAGAAGGCGGTGACGGAGATACGTTCCACGATCACCTGTCCGGGCTGCGGCCACGCCGCGACGGAGATCATGCCAACGGACGCATGTCAATATTTCTACGACTGCAAGGCTTGCGGAGAGCTGTTAAAATCCAAGCCCGGCGATTGCTGCGTCTATTGCTCTTATGGCACGGTCCCTTGCCCGCTTGTTCAAGAGAGCACGAAAGAGGGCGGTGAAGGCGTATGCTGTGGCGGTTGATCTTCGCGCCTGGCGAACTCCGGGCATGGCGATGGTGAGCTGCCAAAGTCGCAGAATGGTCGCACAAAGCTCGCGGCCGTCCTCCCCACCGATGCCGCCTTCCGGCTATTGGTGGCCATCAGCGAGGCAGATCTAAACCCAACCAAACCGACCTTTATGGGGACACGCCCTCGCCGCCCGGCTTGAAGACCTTGATGGTCACGAACGCGCCGTCTTCGATGCGCCAGAAGGCGAAGGTGCCCGCCACATCGCCCGCCGCGTCGAAGTCGTGATCGCCGGCGGCGCCGACATAATCCACCTCCCGGCCCTCGGCGATCAACGCCTTCGCGCTCCCCCATTCGCCGGGACGCACCTTGATGCCCGGCGGACCGGCGACGGCGCGCAGCGCGTCGCGGATAGCGACCCGATCCGCGCTCTTCGCCCGCTCCATCGCGAGCGCCACGAGATAGAGCGCATCGTACACCCCGTCGATGAAAGGGGCCGCCGGCGGTTCGCCGTAGCGCTCTTCATAGGATCGGCGAAAGTGCTGGACGGGAGCGGCCTCGGCGAGGGGCGCAGGATTCGTGCCGATCGCGCCCTCGAGGTAGGGACCGATCTGCTCGATGATCACCGGTGACTTCATGCCGTCCGGGAAGACGAACTTCTGGAAATAGCCTTCCTCGAGGGCCTGGCGGAGGATCGTGATGCCGTATTCGGGATAGCCGATGAGCAGCAGCGCCTCGCCGCCGCCGCGCGCGGCCGCCGCCAGCTCGCCGCGATAGGAGGGGTTGCCGGGCTCATAGGCGAGCGCCGCGCTCGTCGCGCCGCCCAGGGCGGCGAAGGCTTGTTCGAAGCTCCTTGCCAGGCCGTCGCCGTAATCGTTGTTGACATAGAGGATGGCGATGTTCCGGTAGCCGGTCTCATGCACGACCTCGGCGAGCGCGAGCCCTTGGTAGAGATCGGAGGGCACGGTGCGAAACAGGAAATCACCGTCGTCGAGGGTCGTGATCGTGGGCGAGGTCGAGGCGGCGCTGATCTGGAGGACCTTTTGAACCTTCGAGACGCTGAGCGCGACCGGGATGGTGACGCCGCTCGATTGCGCGCCGAGGAGCACGCTCACGCCTTCGATGGCGACGAGCTTCTGCGCGGTGTCGACGCCGGCCTGGGGCTTCGTCTGGGTGTCGCCGATCGCGAGGCGCAAGGCTTGGCCGAGGACGCCGCCCTCGGCGTTGATCTCTTCGATCGCGAGCCTGACGCCGTTGACCATGCCTTCGCCGAAGGCGCCGAGATCGCCGGTCAGCGGGACGATCAGGCCGATCTTGATGTCGGCCTTCGCGGGCGCGCTCGAGCTCAAGAGGGCCACGACGATCGCGGCCAGGATGAATACGCGCCGCACGTAAAGGGTCCATCGTTTCGTGAAGCGTGCCGGGTTCATGCGCGCCGTGCCTTCGCCCTTCTCCGGAACCGGCGGGAGGCTCCCGCCGCTCCGCCGAGCGTAGCACGGGCGGAACGGTGTTCGCGCAAGGTTCATGGCACCGAGGCGAGCGTCACTTCTCGACCTTTTCGACGTCTTTCTGTTGCGCGCCGCGCAGGTCCGCCGCGCGGAAATCTTCGGTCTCCGGCAGGCTCATGCGGAGGTCCGTCATATCGTCGACGCTCGCCTGAACCTCGCCGGTGACGAGGTCGAGGACATGCCCTCCGCGGGTTCGGTCCGATGAGAGAAAGTGGAAGTGATAGCCCGCGATGTTGAGCGTCGCGAGAAAGGGCGGGAGCCGGAAGCCCACGA
>JAPUJA010000018.1 GCA_027296525.1 Pseudomonadota bacterium
GGTCTCCGACGGCACGATCAGCGGCGAGCCCTATGAGAAGGGCTCGACCGGCGCGCCGGTCTTGACGAACGCAGCGGCCTGCGTCGAATGCAAGGTGGCCGAGATCGTCGAGCGGGGCGATCACCACATCGTGGTCGGCGAGGTCGTGGACGCCCGCGTCATGAAGGCGCCGGAAGGCCGGCCCGATGAGGCGATCCTCGAGATGAAGGAACTCGGCGAGAAGGTCTTCTATGGGGGCTGAACCACGGGCTCCGCGCCCCGCCGCCGACGCTCGGCACGGGCGGGGGGGCGGATGGCGCATCCCTTGAAGATTCTCGTGATCCTGAGCGAGGAGGGTGCCCGTGGGGTCGCGGCGACGGGCATCATCGGCGAACGTGTCCAGGCCTGCGGCCATGAGTGCCTGCCGGCGCACTGTTTCGAGGGCGACCCGTTGCCGGAAAGCGCCTCGGGCTATGACGGCCTGCTCGTGATGGGAGGCGGCATGAGCGTCTTCGATCCGGCCTACGCCGAGGGGGTCGATCGCATCTGCGGGCTCGTTGCCGCGTTTCACGAGGACCGCAAGCCCGTGCTCGGCGTCTGCCTGGGCGCTCAGCTGGTCGCCCACACCTTCGGAGGCCGGGTGTATCGTTTGGAGAACATGGAGTTCGGTTTCAAGGAGCTCGAACGGCTGCCGGCGAGTGAGGGTGACCCGCTGCTCGATGACCGCAAGCCTTCCCTCCATCTCTATGAGGGACACCGCGATGGCTTCGAGCTTCCCCCAGGGGCCGTGCTTTTGATGGCGGGCCGCGAGGTGCCGAACCAGGTGATGCGTCTCGGGCCGACGACCTATGGCTTCCAGTGCCACTTCGAAGCGACGGCCGAGATCATCGACCATTGGAACAGGGTGCATCGGGAGATGATCGGTTCCTGGCTGGGTTCGGACGCGCCGCATCGATTCGCCGAGGTCGAACGCGACATTCCACGCTACATTGGGGAGGCTGAAGGGTTCGCCATGAGCGTGACCGACCGGTGGCTCGATCTGGTTGAGCGCCGTCGGGATGGCTAAGGCGGGGCGGGCAGGGATGCGAGAAAATTTCCACTTCGCCAGTGTCGAGGAGATCGTCGAGGAGGTCCGCAATGGACGCATGATCATCCTCGTCGACGATGAGAAGCGCGAGAACGAGGGCGATCTCGTCATGGCCGCCGAGCTCGTGACGCCCGAGGCGATCACCTTCATGGCGACCCAGGGCCGGGGTCTGATCTGCCTGCCGCTTACCCGTGAGCGGATCCAGGAGCTCAAGCTCGAGCCCCAGGCCAATCGAAACGAGTCGACCTTCGGCACCGCCTTCACCGTGTCGATCGAGGCGAAGGAAGGGGTCACCACGGGGATCTCCGCGCCCGATCGCGCGCAGACCATCCATGTCGCGATCGATCCCACCAAGACCACCGACGACATCCGCACGCCCGGCCACATCTTCCCGCTCGAGGCGCGCGCCGGCGGCGTGCTCGCGCGGGCCGGGCATACGGAAGCCGCCGTGGACCTCGCGCGCCTCGCCGGCATGACGCCGGCCGGTGTGATCTGCGAGGTCATGAACGACGACGGCACCATGGCGCGGCTTCCTCAGCTCATCGAGTTTTCTGAGCGCCACGGTCTCAAGCTTGGCTCGATCGCCGACCTCATCGCCTACCGCAGCCGTCACGACAAGACGGTGAGGCGCGTGGTCGAGATCGAACTCGACTCCCGCTTCGGGGGCACCTTCCATTGCATCGTGTTTAAGAGCGATCTGGATGCGACCGAGCATTTCGCGTTGATCAAGGGCGACATCACGACCGAGGGGCCGGTGCTCGTTCGCGTGCACGCGATCAATCTGCTGAACGACCTCATTTGGGATCGCTTCGAGGGCCGCGACGGTGAGTTCCAGGCGGCGCTCAAGATGCTCGCCGAGGAAGGCCGCGGGGTCGCCGTCTTGATCTTCGAGTACGACCCCTATCCCGCCGAGCGCTTGATCGCGCGCAAGAGCGACCCGGGCGGGCCCTCCATGGAGCTTCGCCGCCACGGCATCGGCGCCCAGATCCTTCAGGATCTCGGCATCCACGAAATGATCCTGCTCACGAACTCGCCGCGCCCGATCGTGGCGCTCGAAGGGTTTGGCTTGAGCGTGGTCGGCCACTGCCCGATCGTTCCCCTGAAGAAAGGGGACTTCGAAAGCTAAACGCCGAACGGGGTGCCGCTCGCCCTCGCGAGGGGCGCCCTCGCGAGGGGTGCCCGTGCGTGGGGCCGTCGGCTTGACAGCCGGGGGTAATGGGGTAAAGTTCAGACCATTAGGGATTTGCGCGCGCCCAACGAACGGCGGGCGGGGAAGTGCTCGAGGTGGTGATGGGCGATGCGGCGTTGAGCGTCGGGTGCGCGAGCCAAACCGTCGGCGTCGCTGATTTCAAACGAGCCATGCGAAGCCTCGTCTCCGGCGTGACGATCGTGACGACGGGCCGAGGCGATTCGCGCAAGGGACTCGTGGCCTCCGCCGTATGTTCGGTCTCGGTCGATCCGCCCCTGCTGCTCGTCTGCGTGAACAAGGAGGCGAGCTCCCACGACCCGCTCCTCGCCAATGGCTGTTTTTGTGTCAATGTCCTTGGTCGGAGTCACGCCGAACTCGTTCGACCTTTCTCCCGTCAGAGTGCCGCCCACGAGCGCTTTACCCGTGGGCGTTGGGAGACCCTTGTGACCGGTTCTCCGGCCCTGGCGGAAGCGCCCGCCAACTTCGACTGCCGCATCCGCGACAGCATGTCGGCGGCGACACACACGATCATTCTGGGTGAGGTGCAGGCGATCCGCATGAATGCGGGTCGTGAGCCCCTGGTCTATGGCTTTGGAAGCCTCGGACACTACACGCCCCTGCCGGGGGAGGCGTCCTGAAAGGGGTTCGGGCGGCGCCGAAAGCGCGGTCGGGAGCCTCGTGGGGGACCTTCGGCAAGAACCGAAACGGGCGACGGTGGCGGGCGAGAGCGGAGCTTGCCGTCACCTTCGCCATCGGTTGAAATGGGCCACGCCTGAGAGTGCCGGTAAGGCCGGAAGGGGCGAGCCAAAAAGGGAGGGATGCCGATGGACGAGATGACCTCCAATCTGTCCGGGGCCTTGGTCGAAGAGGTCCGCCGTCAGATCCGCGAGCACGACCTGCAGACGGTGATCGTCGGCTACAGCGACCTGTTCGGCGTCTTGCGGGGCAAGCATATGCCGGCCGCATATTTCGCCAAGGACCCCAACCAAGTCATTGAATTTTCCGAGTTCATTTACAGCATCGACCTTGCCGGCGAGATCATCACGCGGCCTCCCGACCATACGGGATGGTGGCCGAGTTGGGAGACGGGTTTCGCGGATTTCTATGTCCACGCCGATCTTTCGACCTTCCGCGTGGCCCCCTGGCTCGATCGGACCGGGGTCGTGCTGTGCGAGGTTCTGCGCGACGGCCGCCCGTTCCTTGTGGATCCGCGCCACATCCTCCGGCGTGTCGTCGAGCGCACCGCGTCCCACGGGCTCAAGGCCGTCATGGCCGCCGAGCTTGAGTTCCTCCTCTTTCGCGAAACGCGCGCGAGTCTCTATGAGAAAGGGTTCCGGGGGCTCGAGGCGTTTTCCCATAAGCCGGTGCCCTATGATATCCGGCAGGGGGATATCGACCACGATATCATCGGGCGGCTGCGTGAGGACCTGATCGGGTTCGGGATTCCCGTCATTTCGTCCCATCCCGAGACCGCGCTCGGCCAATACGAAGTCCAGATGCACCACGAACCCTTGCCCGAGACCGCGGACAATGCGTTTCTGTTCAAATACGCCGTCAAGGAGATTGCACGGCTCGGCGGTGCGGTCGCGAGCTTCATGGCGCGGCCTGTGGTCGACTTCGGATCGAGCTGCCATATCCACCAGTCCCTCTGGCGCGAGGATGGAAAGAGCGCCTTCTACGATCCGGACGCGCCGCTTCATCTGTCGAAGACCGCGCGCCATTTCGTCGGCGGCCAGATGGCGACGCTGCGCGACTTCGATTGTCTGTTCGCGCCCTATGAAAACTCCTTCCGGCGGCTGACCCCCGATCTGGCCAGCGGAACGACCGCGACCTGGGGTTTCGACAACCGCACCGTCACGCTTCGTATTGTCGGCCATGACGAAAATACGCTGCGAGTCGAGCACCGGCGCGGGGGCGCCGACGTCAATCCCTATTTCGCGATGGCGGCGGCGCTCGCCGGCGGGCTCTACGGCATCGAAAACGAAATCGAACCGCCGGAACCCTTCGAGGGCAATGCCTATACGGATCCGTCGATCGAGCAGCTTCCGGGCTCGCTCTCCGAGTCCGTCGACGGGTTCGAACGAAGCGCGGTGGCCAAGGACTATCTCGGCGAGGAGTTCGTGCAGTTCTATGCGCGCACCCGCCGCTGGGAGGTGGAACAGGCCCGCCCCATCCCGACGGACTGGGAGGTGCGGCGGTTCTTGGAGGATGTCTGAGCGCCGGAAGGCGGCACGCGAGCGTGGCAGGGAAACGCCGGGCCGCTCGAATGACGGGGGCGGCTCCGTTTATGAAAGGAGGCCGAGTTGACCAAAGTGGCGATCGTAACGGGCGGTGAAGGAGGGATCGGGAAGGCCATCGATAACCGCCTCTCGCAGGCGGGCTACAGCGTGATCTCGGGCGATACCGTCGTCGATCCCGCGAACAACGGAGAGAAGCATGATGACGCGCCGGGCCCCGGCGAGGTGCGGCGCTGGCAGATGGACGTGACCTCGATGGAAAGCGTCGAGGCGGCCGTGAAGGCGGCGGGCGAGCTGGGCGAGCTTCGCGCCATCGTCAATTGCGCCGGCGTCTTGCGCATGACCCCCTATGACGATTTGTCCGAGGAGCGCGCCAAGCTGATGTGGGACATCAACGTGCTCGGCATGGGCCGGGTCGTTCGCGCCGCTCACCCCTTGCTCAAAGCAGGGGCCGCCATCGTCAATGTCAGCAGCGTGAGCGCGCGCACGAAGGAGGTGATCGGCGGGTCGTTCTATGGCGCGACCAAGGCGGTCGTCGAGGCCTACACGCGAAGCTTGGCGAGCGAGCTCGCGGAACGGGGCGTGCGCGTCAACGCCATCGCTCCCGGCATCATCGACGTCGCCATGAGCGACGACATGAAGCGCTTCGCCGCGAGCCCCAACTCCCCGGTCCACCGGATCCCCTTGGGCCGCTTGGGCACGGCCGAGGAGATCGCCGAATGCGTCGAGTTTCTGCTCTCCGACCGCGCCTCTTACGTAAACGGTACCTGTCTTTTGGCCGACGGCGGGCTGTGCGGCTATTAGGGCGCGCGGAAGCGCGACGGATCGACGGCCTTGGGATCGAAATCGAGGGCCGCGAGCTCGTCGGGCAGGCCCGTTCCACGGATGAGGCCCGCGGCGAGTTTCGACATCGCGGGGGAGGTCTGAATCCCGAAGCCGCCCTGGCCCGCGAGCCAGAAGAAGCCCGGCGCATCCTGATCGAAGCCGGCGACCGGGGTGCGGTCGGGCGCGAAGGTCCGAAGGCCCGCCCAGCTGCGCTCGACGCGGCGGACCTCGAAATCGACGCATTGCTCGAAGCGGTCGATCCCTTGCGCGATATCCATGTCCTCCGGATAGGCGTCGTGGGGCTCGACCGGGGTTTCATCCGCGGGCGAGAGGAGGAGCCGGCCGGCCTCGGGCTTGAAATAGAAGCCCTCCGCGATATCGGCCGTGGCCGGCCAGGAAGCGACCGCATGTGCTTCGGGCGGAGGCACGATCACCGCGCTTCGCCGCAGGGGGGTGAGGCCGATCTTGGCGAGACCCGCGGCCTCGGCGATGCGATCGGCCCAGGCGCCCGCCGCGTTCACGAGCACCTCGGCGGTGAAATCTCCGGCCCGGGTCTCGACGCGCCACGCGCCTCCGTCGCGCGACAGGCGCTCGGCCGGCGCCTCACAGAGCAGCCGTCCTCCGGCCCTCTTGAGACGCTTGAGATGTCCCTGATGGAGGGTATTCACGTCGATATCCATCGCGTCGGGCTCGATTGCGGTACGGGCGAGGGCCTCGGTTCTTAGAATGGGCACGCGCTCTTTCGCCTCGGCCAATGGGATTTCCCGGACCCCCGGCGCCACGTCGAGAAGGGCTTGCAGCTCGCCTTCGTTCCCAGGCCGTGCGAGATAGAGCATGCCGCGCGGCGACAGGACGGAGCCCGTAAAGACATCCGAGGGGGGTGATTCGAGGTCGCGCCGGCTCGCGCGGTTGAGCTTGCACACCGTGGCGTTGCCGTAGCTCTCGATGAAGCAGGCCGCCGAGCGCGCGGTGGTGTGATAGCCGGGTTGGTCCTCCATCTCGAGCAGGAGGACGGAGGCATCCATGCCGAGCTCCGCAGCAAGCGAAGCCCCGGCCATGCCGGCGCCGATCACGAGGGCGTCGAACCGCTCGGTCAATTTTGAGCCGGCGAATTCCGATCGGGCGCTTTCCAGATCAGCGGGAAGTCGGCGGCGTTTCGCATCGGCTCGCCGTCTTCCAATTTCGGCTTGACCTTCGGGAACTCGGCCTCCGGCACGCGCACGGCGTAGACGGCGTCGTCGCCCAGCCAACGGTGGGAGACTGCGCGCCGTGGCACGGTGTTCTTCGGGTCGACCTTCCCCTTGTGGAGCGTGAGCAGGTGAAACACCACGCAGTCGCCCGGCTCGAGCTCCCAAGAGAGGATGTCGTAATCGCCGCGCCGCGATTCGATATCCGGCACGAGCTCGAACTCCTCGCCTTGATAGGGTGTGCCGTCGAGCTGGCTGTCGATGGGCGCGAAGGCACGTCCCCATCGGTGCGAGCCCTTGACGAATTCGAGGGCGTTGTCGGGTGAGATCGCGATGAGAGGCACCCAGGTCGCGCACACCTGATCGCCGTCGACGGCGAAATACGGATAGTCCTGGTGCCAATCGGTTACGTTCGCCGTTCCCGGCTCTTTCATCGTGACGAGCTCGTTGAGAAGGTTGACCTGACCCGCCCCCATCATCTTCCCCGCGACCGCCGCGAGCGGACTTTCGAACGTGAAGTCGCGCATCGATCGGATGCGTTTCCAAAGATCGTAATCATGCATGAAGAATCCCGGCTCGCCCGGCTCGCTGTAGACCTGAGCCTCCGGACTCGGCGATCTGAGATTTTTTTCGACCCCTTCGCGAAGCGCGTCGAGCCAAGCGGGTGAGATGAGTCCGCGCAGGCAAACGGCGCCGTCGCGGCGGTAGCTGTCGATGTCTTGCTTACTTACCCGCAAGGCGGCCGTCGTCATGCTGTTCCTCGCCCTTTACAGGAGCGCCTCACGGGGAGGTGCTTCCGCACACCGCTTCGACGCAAGGCACAGGCCTCACATTAGGTCGGAACCGGGAGCATCGCAATCCACGCGGTCGCCGCCGGGCCCGCTGCCCGCGCCGGGCCCATGCAGGCGGCCCGGTCGAGCCTTCGAGCCGATTCTCGGCCTCGCCTTCGGTCGGCTCGGCCTCCGGAACCTAGTTCCGCCCTCGCTTCACATAGCGACGGATCACCTCGTCGAGCTCGAGGCCGCCCATCAGCCCGTCGGGCCGGAGACACATCACCAGCACGATGATGACGCCCAGCATCAGGCCCGAGAGCCCGAGCAGCTCGGGCATTTGCACGCCGAGGATGACGGGGCCGCTTTCGGCCAGCCGGACGAGTTCCATGGTCACCGAGATCAGCGCGACTCCGATCACCGCGCCGGTCACCGAGCGCATGCCGCCCAGGATATGCATGGAGAGCGTGAGAAACGCCGCGTGAAAGAAGAATGCCCGGGCGTTGACCGTGCCTATGTAATAGGCGTAGAGCGAGCCGGCGACGCCGCAGACCATGCCGCCCAGCACCCAGGCGATCAGCCGAAGCGCGCGGATGTTCACCCCCATCGCTTCGGCGGCCAGCATGTTGGTCGCGCTCGCGCGCAACTGGACTCCGATCCTGGAATCCTTGAACAGTCGCGCGATCACGATGACGACGGCGGTCGCGACCAGCATGGTCTTGATTCCCGCCACCTTCGGAATCCCGTAGAACGCCTGGGTGCCCCGGAACAGATCGACCCAGTTGACGAAAATGCCGTGGAAGATCACCAGGATGGCGAGTGTGAGAATCGTCGCGGCGATGCCTGAGAGCCGGACGAGCACGAGCCCTGTCAGGAGCGCGACGAGGCCGGTTATCCCGACGGCGACGATGAACGCGGCCACGACCCCCAGCTGGACCTCGTCGATCCCCCAGGGCGCGTTGGGAATCAGCGTCTGCTTGATCATGGCGGGCGCGGCGAAGATCGCCGTGATATAGGCCCCGACGCCCACGAAGCCGCTGTGGCTCAAGTTGGCGACGTTCGAGTTGCCCATGAAGATCTGCAGGCCGATGACGATGATGAGGTTGACGTAGGCCGCCACCGCAAGGCGCACCTGATAGGGCTCGCCGAACAGCATGATAAGCAGGCCGAAGGTCACGGCGAACACGGCGATGATCATCCCGCCGCGCAGCGACCTGAGCGTTCGCGCGCCATCGATGTGCCATAGGCGTCGGCGTCCCGGCGCCCTGTCCAGCGCGGGCGCGCTCACGCCGTTTTGTCTCCAAGTTCGGTCTTCTTGCCGAGCAGGCCCTGGGGTCGCCACACCAGAATCGCGCCGACGATGAAGAACACGGCCGCGTCGCGCATGCCCGCCATCACGTCGGGCAAGACGATGATGAGCACGACCTCGAGGATGCCGAGCACGAGGCCGCCGACGACGGCGCCGGGCAGGCTGCCAAAGCCGCCCAGCACGCAGGCGACGAAGGCCTTGAGCACGGGCACCAGCCCCATGAACGGATCGATCGCGCCGCGCCGGGCGATGAAGAAGATCGCGGCGATCCCGGCGAGAAAGCCCGAAATCGCGAAGGCCGTGGCGATCACCCGGTTCGCCCGCATACCCATCAGGCGCACGGTCGTAAAATCGTAGGCCGCCGCGCGCATCGCGAGGCCCACCTTGGTCCGTTTCATGAAGATAACGAGCAGGACGATCGCGATGGCGGTCACCCCCGCCTCGAGGAATTGCAGGATGGTGAAGGTGTAGCTGCCGATATCCACCGTGGTATTCAGCACCGAGACGGCGGGCACCGTCTTGGGCCGCGGCGAGACACCCAGCAGGAAGACGTTCTGCAGGATGATCGAGACGCCGAAGGCGGTGAGCAACCCCGTTGTTGCCGGTGCTTGTCGTACCGGCCTGAACGCGACACGCTCCAGCACGACCGCCGTGATCACGACAGTCAGCAGGCAGACCGGCAGGATCATCCACAGCTCGCCCATGCCGAACAGCGTCATGGCGTACATGATGTAGCCGCCGACGCCGATCATTTCGCCGTGGGCGAAGTTCACCAGGCCCATGATGCTGAACACGATCGCCAGCCCCAGGGCCAGCAGCGAATACTCGGCGCCGATGCTGAGCGCGTTCAGGGCTTGTTCGACGACGTATTGCAAGCTCTTTCCTGCCCTCTTACGCGACGCCTTCGCCGATATAGGCCTTCATCAGGTCCGCCGAGGTGCGCAGTTCCTCGGCGGTGCCCGAGAATTCGAGGTTCCCCGTGCTCAGGATGTAGGCGCGGTCCGCGAACTTGAGCGCCTCTTGTGCGTTCTGCTCGACCACAAGAATCGTCAGGCCGCGATCGCGCAAGCCTGAGATCAGTTTGAAGATCTGGTCGACGATGCGCGGCGCGAGGCCGAGCGAGGGCTCGTCGAGCATCAGGAGCTTCGGTCCCGACATCAGCGAACGCACGACCGCCAGCATCTGCTGCTCGCCGCCCGAGAGAGACCCGCCGCTCTGGGTATAGCGCTCGCGCAAGATGGGAAACATGTCGAGATAGGTTTCGAGGTCCCGGGCGATGCCGTCTTTGTCGCGCCGGCTCGCCGCTCCGAGGATCAGGTTTTCTTCGACCGTCAAGTTGGCGAAGATGTGCCGCCCCTCCGGCGTGACCGAAAGCCCACGCTCTACCCGGCTTTCCGTGTCCAGCCGGTTGATGTTCTGGCCCTGAAAACTGATCGTGCCCTCGGCCACGGGCACGAGGCCGATGATGGCCGAGAGCAGGCTCGTCTTACCGGCCCCGTTGGGGCCGAGAAGCGCCACGATCTCGCCCTCCTCCACGGTGAGCGAAACCGAATGCACGGCGCGCACCGGCCCGTAATTCACCGAGATGCTATCGACCTCGAGCATCGTTCCCTGTCGTCGTTCGTGCGGACATGATCGGAGTGTGGCTCCCGGCCCGTCGAAGAAGGGGAAACCCCTTAAGGGGCGCCCCTTCCCGACGGAACCCGGTCTATCCGGTCTGGTTGGATCCGGCCTCTAGGCCGCAGCCGGTTCTGGCTCTACTCCTCGTAATGCGGCGAGTATTTCGGCACGATAGCGGCCTGAAGCATGGGCTCGCCGTTCTTGAAGCCGACGACGGTGACTTCCTTGCTCGGGTAGTGCCAGCGGTTGTTGCTGAAGTCGATCGTTGGGGCCGTGATCGCCTCGATTGGACCGGCCGAATAGAGCGCATCGAGCACCGCGCGCGAGTCGGTCGTGCCCGCGAGTTCCACGCCCTCGGCGAGGATCTTGACGACATCGCCGCCCAGCCCGAAAAACGCGCCGTTGATCTCGTAGCCGCGGCTGATGCACTCGCTCTGGAACTGGTCGAGCGCATTGCCTTCCCAGGCTAAACCGTGGGTGCCGAAGAAGACGGTGCCGTCGACGTTGGCCGCGCCGCCGGCC